>JBMYJC010000065.1:0-8218 GCA_049594055.1 Luteibaculum sp.
ATGATGACTTCAGATGTGCATCATTGGCAAACTCCAATGCCTTTAAATACAGGTAAGTTTTTTTGTTGGCCAGAATATCGCCACCTACCTTTTTACCAAAGTTTTCTCCTTCTGGGAATGCATCCAGCAAATCGTCTTTTATTTGGAAGGAAATACCCAAGTATTCTCCAAAACGGTACATTTTTTCAGCTTCGTGTTTGTCTGCCCCGCCAATAATTGCACCCATATTTAAAGAGGCTCCTACCAAAACCGCCGTTTTCTGGCGAATCATTTCCAGGTATTGGTCTACGGTAATCTCAGATTCGGTTTCATAGGTCATATCCAAAACCTGTCCTTCGCAAACTTCGCGGGCAGCTTTGGTAAATACCTCGAAACAAGGTTTAAAAGCCCTGTCGCTTAGCTTACCTAGATAACGGTATGCCTCAATCAACATAACGTCTCCGGTTAAAATAGCAGTACTGCTATCCCATTTGGTGTGCACCGTTGCTTTTCCTCGCCTTTTTGGGGCCTCGTCCATGATGTCATCGTGAACCAGCGAAAAATTATGAAATATCTCAACGGCAATTGCCGCATCCATGAGTTCGGATTCTGTTCCGTGGTAAGCCTTTCCAGCCAAAATTAGCATAGCCGGACGCAGTCTTTTCCCACCCAATTCCATGATATAACGAAAGGGATCGTACAAACCATTGGGAGAATTAGGCAAGGCTATTTCGCTTATCTGCGAATTGATTAACTGCTTTAATTCCTGAAGTGAATCCATGCTATTTTACTAAGCTTTTTAAGTACTCGCCATAACCGCTTTTTACAAGAGGCTCAGCAAGCTTTAATACTTGCTCTGCATTGATAAAGCCCCTTCTATAGGCTGCTTCCTCAATGCAGCCCACATTAAGTCCTTGTCGCGCTTCTATAACCTGCACAAATTGGCCCGCTTGCATTAAGGAGTTAAAAGTTCCCGTGTCCAACCAGGCAGTACCTCTATCCATAATGGCAACTTGTAATTCTCCGGCTTGTAGGTAATGTTTGTTGATATCGGTGATCTCCAACTCCCCTCTTGGGCTGGGCTTCAAGTTTTTAGCTATGTCAATAACCCGGTTATCATAAAAATAGAGTCCGGGCACCGCAAAGTTCGATTTGGGAGCTTTGGGCTTTTCTTCGATGGAAATAGCCTTTCCATCTTTATCAAACTCTACTACCCCGTAGCGCTGAGGGTCTGAAACGTGGTAGGCAAACACAACTCCCCCAGAAGGATCTGTATTTTCCTGTAAGGTTTTTTCTAAACCCGTTCCGTAAAAGATATTGTCGCCTAAGATGAGCGCCACTTTATCCTTTCCAATAAACTCTTCGCCAATGGTAAATGCTTGTGCTAGGCCCTTAGGTTCGGGCTGCACTTCGTACTGGATATTACAGCCTATGTGCGAACCATCACCCAAAAGGTTTTTAAAGGCTTCCTGGTCTCTTGGTGTGGTAATGATTAGAATCTCGCGAATACCCGAACTAATAAGCGTAGAAAGTGGGTAATAGATCATGGGTTTATCGTAAACCGGCATAAGCTGCTTACTCACCGAGTAGGTAAGTGGGTGTAAACGCGTTCCCGACCCTCCTGCTAAGATGATCCCTTTCATGCTTCTTTTTCTTTTTGGATTTTTAATTCGGCCAGATCAATATCTTCCTCCTCATCAATAATTTCCATTAATGGCTCTTCGAAAGCCTGGGTTGTAAGGTATTTATCTAAAGACATGAGTAAAGAGGGCAAAAGCACCAGGTTACTCAACATGGCTACCAATAGGGTAACAGAGATTAGAATCCCCAAAGCTTGGGTTCCTCCAAACTCCGATGCGGCAAACACCCCAAAGCCAAAAAATAAAATGATGGAGGTGTAAATCATACTCACTCCAGTCTCTCTTACCGCTCTAATTACAGAGCCGCCAATATTCCAGTGATAAGCTTTTAACTCCTGCCGGTACTTGGCCAAATAGTGGATTGTATCATCTACACTTATACCAAAAGCTATACTAAAAACGAGTATGGTGGAGGGTTTAATGGAGATATCAAAATAGCCCATAATACTCGCAGTTACTAAGAGTGGAATAAGGTTGGGCACAAAAGAGATTAATACCATGCGCCAAGACCTAAACAGCAAGGCCATGATAAAGGCAATAATAAGCACCGCAATGCAAAGCGAAACAAAGAGGTTTTTTACCAGGTAAGAAGTTCCCTTAAAGAATACAACGCTTGTACCCGTAAGGGTTACTTGATATTCGTTTGGATTAAAAATGCTGTCAATTCTCGGGCGTAAATCCTCAATGATCTCATTCATTTTAAGCGTACCCACATCGGCCATTTGAGCCGTAATACGAACCCTTTGCTTAGCAGAGTCTACAAATGCTGTAAGCAGCTCCTCGCCATCGTTACCAGAGTTCTTTAGATAGGGAGCTATAAAGCGCTGCTCAGAGGAATTTATTAAGCTGTATTTGGAGGGAAGTCCATTAAAAAATGCCTGCTTTGCAAACTTTAAAGCATCTACAATGGATAGCGATTTTGAGATTTCGGGGTATTCCTCAATAACTAGTTGTAGTTCCTCTACCTTTTGCAGGGTTTTGCGTTGAATGGCTGCTCCTTCCTTCTTTGTATCTACCAGGATTTCCAGCGGCATTACCCCATTAAAATGGGTTTCGAAAAACTTGAGATCCTTGTAAATAATATCCTTTTTGGGCAGGTCGTCTACTATAAATCCGGTTACAGTAATCTTGCTTAAGCCAATAAAGCCAAACACCACCAGTACAATGGTGCAGATATAGACCAATCTACGCTGTTTGGTAACCATATACACCAACCACTCTGCTACTGTGTACAACCACTTCCTGTTTAAATGATTGGTATGCCTTAGCTTGGGTTCTGGCTGGTAGGAAAATATAACTGGAATAAGGAGAATGGAAAGGAAAAATACAATGAGGATATTGAGTGCAGCTATAATTCCGAACTCCCTTAAAATGGCACTGGAGGTAAAAATAAAGGTGGCAAAACCAATGGCTGTCGTGCAATTGGTCATAAACGTGGCATTCCCAATTTTTTGAATAACTCGGGAAAGCGCTTTTATCTTATTTCCGTGCAGCTTAAACTCTTGGTGATACTTATTGAGTAAGTAAACGCAGTTGGGTATTCCAATCACAATCATTAAGGGCGGAATAAGGCCCATGAGAATGGTGAGCTTAAATCCAAAGAGGCCAATAGTCCCTAGCGACCAAATTACCCCTACAATAACCACCAGCAGCGAGTAAAACATTACTCGAAAAGAGCGGAAGAAAAAGAACAGCAAAAGCGCAGTTACTATTGCTGCCAGGCCTATAAACATGCCCAGTTCTCTTTTTACTTTCTGAGAAACCAGAGTTCGTATGTAGGGCAGGCCGCTAATCTTTACATCAAAATGTCCCTGCTCAAATTTCTCGATACGATCTCTTACAATTTTTAAAGCCCCAACCCTAACCTCATCATTAAATACTTGGGGGTTTACAAAAAGCATCATGAGAGAAGCTTCGCTATCGCGGTTGTAGAGCAGACCCTCGTAAAAAGGCAAGGCTTTAACCGAACTTGCTAAACTGTCCAACTCTGCCTGACTTTGCGGTAGACGCTTCATGAGTTTTTCTAACTCAAAAACCCGTAATTCTGCATTCTTTTTAAGGTTGTATAAATGGGCAACTGAGAAAACCGAGTCTATTACAGAAAGGGAATCTGCCCCGAGACTTCCACCCGGTATTTTTATAGCTTGGAGGTCTTTTCCTAACTTATACCAGGCATTAAAGTGTTCAATGGAGAAAAAATCTGGGCTTTGTACGCCCAAAACCATGATGTTTCCATCTTCTGAAAACTCTTCCAGGAATTTTTGGTATACAATGGAAGTGCTGTCCGTTTTAGGCAGAATGCCTCCAAACTTATAACTTAGTTCTACCTTTTGCGACATATACAGCATAAACGCCGTAAGTAGAGCGAGTACAACTATTATTCCTGGGCGGTTCCTGAGGATCAGGCCGGAAATTCTCATCCACATAAGCGGAGCAAAAGGCTTGAATTAGAGCAAACAAAGAAACAAAAAATAAGGTTCCTTATTGGGACAAAATCCCCTTGCAGTAAAGCATGCAAAAAATTTTAATGTTCAAACAGATTATCCAGTTTTCATCGCCTAAAAAGCTTTGGAATGTGCTTGCTGTTTGGACCTCTTTTAATGTCTCAAAGCTGCTTAAAAGGCCAGTAGTTTGGGGCAAACCCTTTGCCATGTCTATTGAGCCCACTACTGCATGCAATTTGGGCTGTACAGAGTGCCCCAGTGGATTAAAGCAGTTTACACGGCAAACGGGAAACCTTCGCCTGGCCGATTTTAAGGCATGGTTGCCGCAGATAAAGCAGCACCTGATGTATGTAAACTTCTATTTTCAAGGGGAGCCGCTGATTCACCCCAATTTATGCGAGGCAATTGCCATGGCCAATGAGGCTAAAATTTTCACCGCTATTAGTTCCAACGCCCATTTTATTGGTCCGGAAAAAGCGGAGGAATTGATTCGTTCAGGATTAAAGAAAATCATTATTTCCATTGATGGAATTACCCAAGCCAGTTACGAGCGATATAGGGTGCACGGCAATTTGACCAAGGTATTTGAAGGAACGAAAAACTTAGTGGAGGCCAAAAAACGATTGGGCAGTTCCTATCCAATTATAAGTTGGCAGATGGTAGTTTTTAGCAGCAATGAGGAGCAAATTCCTGAGGCTAAAAAGCTGGCGAAAGAATTTGAGGTGGATGAAATCAAATTTAAAACGGCCCAGTTTTACGAATACAAAAACGGGCATCCGCTGATGCCAACAAATTTAAAGTACAGTAGATATCGCCAAGCGAAAGATGGCAGCTACCGCATAAACAACAAACTTCCCAACTACTGCTGGCGCTTATGGCAAAGCAGTGTACTTACCTGGGATGGCTATGCAGTTCCCTGCTGTTTTGATAAGGACGCAGAACACAAAATGGGAAAACTCAACGGTGTAACTTTTGAGGATATCTGGACCAATGATGCCTACCAGGGATTCAGAAAAAAGGTACTGAAGGGTAGAAGAAACATTGACATTTGTGCAAACTGCTCGGAGGGCAGTAAAGTCTGGAATTAGGAGATTCTATTCAGCCAGAAAAATTCAGGCATAAAAAAAGGGAGCCAAGCCCCCTTTCTAAAAATATTTCCCTTTGCATTAAACCTTCATGATATCCGCTTCCTTGCGGTCTACATGCTTGTCTGCCTTGGCAGAAAAATCATTGGTCATTTCCTGAATTCTATCTTCAGCAGATTTAGCCTCATCTTCCGCTAATCCTTCTTTCTGCAATTTCTTAATAGCCTCGTTGGCATCTTTACGCGCATTGCGAATTCCAACCTTGGCATTCTCAGATTCTGAACGCGCCTTTTTTACCAGTTCCTTTCTGCGCTCCTCGGTAAGTGGTGGAATAGAAATGATTAATACATCTCCGTTATTCTGTGGTGTAAAGCCAATATTGGCATTTAAGATTGCCGTTCCAATTGGCTCCAACATGCTTTTTTCCCAGGGCTGGATGGTGATAGTTTTAGCATCGGGTGTGCTCACGTTGGCCACCTGATTAACGGGGGTCATTGTCCCGTAATAATCTACGTGCACCGAGTCAATCATAGACGGATTTGCCTTTCCTGCGCGAATCTTTAATAACTCGTCTTCCAGGTGGCTTAATGCTTTGTTCATGGCCGCCTCGGCCTTTTTAAATACTGCTTGTAAATCTTCCATCTTTAAAATTCAACTAAGGTTCCCACACTATCTCCATTTAACACGCGCAAAAGATTTCCTCCTTTGTCCATATCAAATACAATGATGGGTAATTTGTTTTCGTTGCAAAGTGTAAAGGCCGTCATATCCATAACGTTTAGGCCTTTTTCGTACACCTCGGTAAAAGTAATGGTACTGTATTTTTTTGCTTTTGGATCTTTTTCGGGATCTGCTGTGTAAATTCCATCTACACGGGTTCCCTTTAGGATCACATCAGCTTCTATTTCTATAGCGCGGAGGGATGCTGCTGTATCGGTTGTAAAATATGGGTTTCCTGTTCCAGCCCCAAAGATTACAATCCGCCCTTTCTCTAAGTGACGTATTGCTTTTCTCCTGATAAATGGCTCGGCAACTTGTTCCATTTTTATGGCGGAAACTAAACGGGTATAAACCCCGTGATCCTCTAAGCAACTCTGCAAGGCCATGCTATTAATTACCGTGGCAAGCATGCCCATATAATCTCCTTGCACCCGATCCATACCGCCTTCAGCTGCCTGGATACCTCTAAAAATATTTCCTCCACCAATTACAATTGCTATTTCTACCCCGGTTTCCCAAACGGCTTTAATTTCTTTGGCATAGGTGTTAAGTCGATCGTGATCTATACCAAACTTTTTATCGCCCATTAGGGATTCTCCCGAGAGTTTTAAGAGAACGCGCTTGTACTTCATACGGAGAAATTTGCGCAATTATACTCAAAATCTAGGGTGGATTCAACGCGATTGCCCTCGCTAAAGCAATTGCATGCATTATTTCATGCTTTTCATTGCCCAACCATGCCAATTAATTCATGGCTAACACATTTTCTTCGTTAACAGGTTCGGTAAAACGAGCATAGTGTTCATAGCGATCAAAAATCTGTTTCACGTATTTGTATGGTTCTTCCCCCCTACAAAAACCGTATTTCACCACATCATCATTGTAGTATTCTGGCTTGGATTTTTTGCGTAAAAAGGGAGCTACCTGCTTATCCCATTTCAGTGGATCTTTGCCGTATTTCTCAGCTAAACGTTGGGCATCTAGCACATGGCCAAAACCCACATTATAGGAGGCCATCACAAACTTCTTGCGTTCAATTTCATCGGGTATTTTTTTGGTCCAAAAGGATTCTAACTCCTTTAGGTAGGCTACCCCAGCCTGGATATTCTCTTCTGGATTAAAAAGGTTTTCCACCTCAAATTTTTCAGCAGTCTTGGGCATCATTTGCATTAAGCCTTTGGCTCCTGCCCAACTTTGGGCTTCAGCATCAAATTTAGACTCCTGATAAACCAAGGCGGCCACCAAACGCCAGTCCCAATTTAAGTGCTGACTTTGCTCTTTTATAATTGGATCGTACTCAGAAATAACCCCGGAATTTCTGGCGTACAAAGGGCTTTGTACTTTCTTGGCTACGCTGCGTTTGTGCTTAAAATACTTGTTGTAAATGACATAATAATCACTTCCAGCCTGCATTTCTTTCAACCAATCATCAACTGCTTCTTTTAGTTTTGGCGCGTTTTTTCTAAACGCCCAAGCTACATTTTGCTTTAAACTAAGCGGTGTTTTTACATCTATATTGGGATAAAATGCGGTACTCACATTAGCGATATTTTCATCGGCTACTGTAAATGGAATTTCTCCTTTGGCCACCCTTTTAATCAGGTATTCTGTACTTGTTGTTCCCTCTACCTGCTTAATATGAAAATCTAAACCGCTCTCCTCTTTTAAATTTTCAAGACGACTTTGGTAAGCAGAATTTTGGCGTACCAGTAGCGTTTCGCCCTCCAATTGCAAAGGAGTCCTGACTAATTTTCTGTCCAGCTGGTGAGGTTTTAATTGCTTCCAACCTGAGGGTTTGAGCTGCACCAATACCTGTTGAGTTTGAGTAAGAGGAGCAGAAAAGGCTAGCTCTTTTTTACGTTCATTGGTTATTGTGAGGTTGTGGGCAAGGATATCTCCCTCTCCAGTATTGAGCAACTTCTCTGGCTGGGAGAGATCTTCCACCACTTTAACCTTTAAATGAACATTCAGATCTTGAGCTAGTCTTTTGAGCAGGTCGTATTCATAGCCCATGGTTGCTCCACGGTAAATAAAATAACTCAAGCTATTATAGCCCGTCAGGGCCACCAGGGTATCTCTTTCCTTAATTTTTGGCAGGTCTCGTTCTACAATGCTACTTTCATCAGTAGCTAATTCCGATAATTGATGCTGGCTTGAATCCTTGCCAGGATTATTACATGCAAAAACAAATATTAGGAGGATAAATAGTGTATAGAGCTTTTTCATCACTTTATGCTTTATATACAGCATAAGGCAAATAATCTAATGAGACCAGAATCCTGCTGGATGTCAGCTATTTAGCAGGTTTTTTAGCAAAGGGTCAGGGATTAGCCCACTTATTTTAGGGGGA
>JBMYJC010000066.1:0-8199 GCA_049594055.1 Luteibaculum sp.
ATATCG
The DNA here is from genome assembly GCA_049594055.1 of Luteibaculum sp. GTDB lineage: Bacteria > Bacteroidota > Bacteroidia > Flavobacteriales_D > Luteibaculaceae > Luteibaculum. Next base: position 7 of record JBMYJC010000066.1, read on the forward strand.
TGTCTTTTGCAAAACCGTTTCGTAAATCTTGAATCATCTCTTTCTCTTTATGAGACCGAAACAAATCATCGACCGTGTTTTGGCCGGCCAGAGTTAAAAAAGCATCGCTCATGGGGGCAGAGCAAAACCATTTATGTCCCGTTATGGCATACAGTTCACCATTTCCTTTCTTCCCCAAAGCTTTGGCTTGGCTGGTATTAGCGCGAACATCTGTTCCTCCTTGTTTTTCGGTCATAGCCATGCCAATGGTCAAGGCCTTTTTATCATAGAACGGAATGTTTCGGGCATCGTAGTACGGTGCGGTAATTTTAGGAAGCCAGGAATTGGCCATGGCAAAATGTTTGCTTAAGGCCGGTACGCAGGAGAAAGTCATGGTAATTGGGCAATTGCTACCCGCTTCATTTTGTGCGTGCAAGTAGTTTAAGGCCAGGCGAGCTGCATGGCTTCCTTTTTTTGGATTTAGCCAGGGAAGCGAATGCAATTTATTCTCCATCCCTGTCTGCATAATTTCATGGTAGGCTGGGTGAAAATCCACCTGATCTATCCGTTTTCCAAAGCGATCATGCGAGCGAAATACGGGGGGATATTTGTTGGCTAGATGCCCTTTTTCAATCCAGCCGCGAGAACCCATTAAGTTTCCGTATTTCTCCAGGTCTTCCTGGCACCAATTTGCGCCAGCAAGGGATATTAATTTTTTTAGGAATGGATGACCACCAAATAGGTTGATGTTTTCAAAAGGAGGACTTTGGTTAAATACCTCGTGGGTCTGCATGGTTTTAGTTAGTTGAAGGAGTATAAATTACATCAGGATATTGTTCTCTGGTACCGTGGGCTCTGGAATATGCTGCTCGTTTAATAGTTCCCGTAGGTCAATTTCAATAGTGCGCGAGAGATTGGTGATAGGCACATCATTGGCTCCGCCTTGGAATGGATTTTCGGTTGCTTCGCCAATGATATCCATGGTATGGAAAACCCATGATACTAACACTGAAAAGGGAATGGTTAGCCAAACCATATGGCTTCCAAGTTTCTCAAATTCAGACAACATTCCCAATGGAAGCAGAATAAGAAATAGCCAAACAAAGTAGCGGTTTAGTGTGGCAAACTGTCTGGGGTAGGGGAAGTTTTTAATTCGCTCACATTTTCCCTGGTGTGTGTAAAATTCCTTCAGAGTAGCCTGCATAGCAATCAACCTAAAGTCGTTGAGGTAATCCAATTTTCGAAGGTTCTTAAGATCTTCAGATTGCTTGGCAAGCAAATGAGTTGCTCTGTTCTTTTTACTCAGGATATGTGTTTGTTCAGCAGGATCAATCAGAGACTTTAATTCCTCATCCAGGCTCATCCGGTATTCTCTTACGCTGAAAAATTTGCGGTATTCCTTATTGTTTTTACTCTCCATGGTTTCCCATGCCTTGGGCTGCCTCAATTGGTGGCGAAGGGCCGCAAGCCAGGCAATGTGGCGGTAGATTAATCGCTGTTTTGCTTTCTGCAGATCCTCTTCGTTAAGGTCCGCATATTGGTTGGAGATAAAATCCAAGACCTGGATTGCCCATGTACGACTGTCGTTAACAATGGCACCCCAAATTTTACGTGCTTCCCACAATCTATCGTAGGTTGCGTTGTTCTTAAATCCAATTAGGAAAGCAACGGCCGTACCAATAAGTGCCATGGGCAACCAGGGCAAGGACAGCCATTTTAATCCAACCACCTGATATAAAACCGCTTCTACAAGAGCAATGGCGGTGAATTTATAGATGTTACGCCGTGTCCAGATTACGGCCTCTTTTAATTTAAAGTGACTTCCTGCGTGCATTCTGCTACTGTGTTTTTAGTTGCCTTTTACGATTTCTCCACCTTTCATAACAAAATCAACAGATTCCATAGTTCTAATATTTTCCAGGGGATTTTTGCTCACCGCAATAATGTCTGCAAATGCTCCGGGTTTAATCCTTCCAATCTTGTTGTTTTCTAGTACCTGACTATTGGTATAGGTAGCTGCCTTTAAGGCCTGCATGGCTGGCATTCCTGCTTCTACCATGTAGAAAAACTCTTTGCCATTTTCACCGTGAGGAAATACTCCCGCATCGGTTCCAAAAGCTATGGGAACTCCGCGTTTGTATGCTTTTCCAAAAGTTCCCTGAATTTGTGGTCCAATCTCTTTTGCCTTTGGAACAACCACTTCGGGGTAATATCCATCCACCTCTGCTTTCTCTGTAACCTCTTTGCCCGCAGTAATGGTAGGAACCAGGTAGGCGTTTTTTAATTTCATTAAATCCATGGTTTTTTCAGACATCAGGGTGCCATGCTCAATGGTTTTAACTCCGCCCTGCACGGCCCGGTACATGCCCTCGTCACCATGGGCGTGAGCCGCTACGTGAAACCCGTAGTCTTTGGCGGTTTCGCAAATGGCTTGTATTTCTTCCAAGGTAAATTGAGGATTGGAGCTGTTTTTGGCTACGCTTAAAACTCCTCCAGTAGCTGTAATTTTTATGCAATTGGCGCCATTTTTATAGCGCTGGCGAACAGCCTCCCGGCAATCATCGGGACCATTGGCAACGCCTTGATCGGGGCCTGGTACGCCCATTAGATCCTTGCGATATCCATTGGTAGGGTCGGCATGGCCGCCCGTGCTGGCAATAGCTTTTCCTGCAGAATACACGCGCGGCCCCATTACCAGGCCTTGATCGATAGCTTTAGAAAGTGCTGTATTTACACCAGAGCCTCCCAGATCTCGCACCGTAGTGAAGCCGGCCATAAGAGTTTTTTTTGCGTAAACCGCAGAGCGAAAGGCAATGTCTGCCTCATTTAACTTAAACTCTTCCAGGTAGCTATTGGGGTTGGATTCATGTTCCAAATGCACATGCATGTCTATTAGCCCGGGTAACACATACTTTTCCCTCAAATTCACCACCTTGTCATCTTCATTGGGACTTAAGTAGCCTTTTATTATCTCGCTAACATGACCTTTTTCAACCACAATGGTCATTTGCTCCAGGATTTCCTCCTTTTCCGGATTGATGAGGTGGCCGCAATGTAATAGATGGCGTTGGGCAAAACATAGCGGGCTAATAAGCACGGCTAAGACCAATAATAACTTATGCATAATGAAAATTTTGGGAGAAGATAAAATAAGTATCCCTTGAGGCGAACTTGCCAAACGGACAATCTAAAATTTATCTTGCCCAAAAGAACTTATACAAATATCTGGCATGGATGCTTCCCTGATTAAAACCGTTTTTCTTCCCATTGCGCTGGGGATTGTTATGCTTGGAATGGGGCTTTCGCTTACCGTACAAGATTTTAAGAACATCCTAAAATCGCCAAAGGCAATTTGCGTAGGCTTGTCAAACCAGCTGCTGCTGCTACCCATTTTGGGGTTTTTAATTGCTTACGCTTTTAAGATGTCTCCCGAATACCAAGTTGGGATTATGGTTTTGGCTGCTTGTCCAGGAGGGGTTACTAGTAATTTAATCAGTCATTTAGCCAAAGGGGATACTGCGCTTAGTGTATCCTTAACTGCGCTAAATAGCTTCATCAGTATTTTTACCATACCGCTGATAATTAGTTGGTCCATTGCTCACTTTATGGGGCAGAGTGAGAGCATAAATGTTGCGGGGACTATTCTGGGCCAGGTGGCGGCACTCACTTTAATTCCAGTCTCGCTGGGGATGTGGATAAGAAAGAGCAAAACAAGTTTCGCAGTTCGCATGGAGCGCCCGGTTAAAATTGCTTCCGCTGTTATTTTGGCGGTGGTAATTGTTGGAGCAATCTTGAATGAAAAAGACACTTTGGGCGCATCTTTCTCCATGGCAGGCCCAAGCACTTTGGCATTAAACATTAGTACCATGTTACTAGGCTTTTTGTCGGCCAAATTATTTCGCTTAAATCTTGCCCAGCAGGTTACTATTGCCATTGAAAGTGGTATTCAGAATGGCACACTCGCTTTATTTATCACCTTGGCTACCTTGGGTAACAATGCCATGAGCATTCCTCCCGCTATTTATAGTTTAATCATGTTTGGAACTGGATTCATCATGATTATGGCCTTTGGAAAAAGGAGTTAATCCGTACAGGGGAGGGTGGAATGGCAAATCTTTTTCCCCATCTGTCTTAAAAACTCAATTTTATTTCTGAACTACCTGTTTGAAAAAACAGGAAAATAAATACCTTTTGTACGGTTTTTTAAACATAACTGTATGAAGAGTCTTATCAAGTTTTGTTTGTTGCAATTTTTGGTATTTGTACAAATTCTCGGGTTTTCGCAATACTTCTGTACAGTAGAACCCAATTCGGTTGAATACGAAAAACTCAAAAAAACGCAGGTAGATTTTTACAGAAGCTACTTAGACAATTTAAAAGATGGGAAGGATACCATTGGGGTGGTGCTTCATATGTTACAAGATGATGACGGCTCCTTCGGTTGGGAAGCGGAAAAGATAATTGCCCTTATTGAAGGGACCAATGAGTTATTGGAGGACGCTGGATTGCATTTGAAGTTTTGCCGAGAAATTAATTTGCTTCGCTCCTCAGACTACAATACCTGGAACTGGGATGAAGAAAAGGAGGAATTATTCTTAGAGCAACATCAACGATATGGGTATTTGAATTTAATCCTAGTGAAGCAAATTCCAGGGGGCATTTGCGCCTATGCTTCCATACCCGGGGCGGATAGAGATCTAATTGTTATGGCCCAACAATGCGCTAAACCTTATTTTCTCGCGCACGAATTGGGGCATTTCTTAGGATTGTTGCATACCCATATGGGTAGCCTTTGTGGTTTATCGGCAGATGAACTAGTGGACGGAAGTAATTGCGAAACCAGCGGAGATCTAATTTGCGATACTCCAGCAGATCCCTTTTTGGCTGTTAACGGTGGCCTGGTAGGATCCAACTGCGAGTATTTTGGGGATTGTAAAGATGGCAATGGACAATTGTACAATCCCATGGTGAATAACATGATGGCTGTTCACCCTTATTTGGGTTTGTGCGGTCCTGAGTTCACGCCCATTCAAATTGCACGGATGCAATATGCCCTGCAGACTTCGCGCTCAAACTTTCTAAATAACAACTGCGCAGCTTTGGAAACCTCCAGGTTTCTCGTAAAGAGGGATGATTGCCAGGGCGTGGTAGATGATGGTTATGAGCAAGGGTATTTCGGTAACACCGTTAATCAATACACCATAACGCATCCAAACGGAGTGTATGGTCCTATTTATTTGCAATTTCAGGAGTTTGATCTAGGCCTTGGCGACAGCTTATTCATCTACGAACGAAAAAATTTATCTGGAAAGTTGAATTTACTAGCCACATATACGCGAGGTAGCAACCCAGATACCATAAGCTCTGGCTTATACACTTATGGGGTAAGGATGATTTTTAAAACCTATGAAAACCGCCCAAATGGCGGTTGGAGAGCTTCTTATGCTTGCGAGAAAACTTCTGCAATTCAAGAATTAGATCGACATGATATCATAGTTTTTCCTAATCCTAGCTCCAATTTTATTCAGGTTCAACTTAAGCCAGAAATGCTGCGCTTAAAACCTCATTTCAAATTATATAGTGTAGACGGGAGCATCTGTATGCAAGGCCCGATAGACAATGGAGAGTTGGATATTAGTAGCTTGGATAGAGGGAGCTATATGTTGGTGGTGAATGTGAACGGAACGCAAATATCCAAGCGCATAACACGCATTTAAACAAGGATTTTGGGGTTCAGGAAATAGCTTTGCAAGATGCGATGGCTATGGAGGGTAGATTTTTGAGGGATTAAAAATTTCTCTAGATCCGTGTTTTCCACACCTTTTGGTACAAAAGCATAACCTCGGTATTCACCTTGCTCTATTTTAATGCAAGCTTTTTCTTGCTCATTTCGGCCGGGGAGTTCTATCCAGCTTTCCTGCGGTTTCCAATCCAGTGAGTTTAAGGCCAGGCGAACTTGCTGGTTGTAATAATCTGGGCTTGGAAGGGGCTCTTGTTCGGTAGAAATATCATTTCCCACCGCTGCGCAGAGTTTTAATGATAAACCAAAACGTTCTACCAAGTCCAACAGGGTAGAGTGAGCCTCACTTTTATTTTCAAAACAGTAATGCGTTGTTAAACCGAGCTTTTTTTGTACCAATCCCAGTTGCAGGTATCCTGCCTGATTTTCATAACTGACAAGCTGATATAATTTCTCGCTTTTTTTCTGCGCGCTGTTAAACCTGGGGTAATACTTTTTTATTTCTGCGGACTCTATGAGCAGGGCCAAAAGCTCTGTACCCGTTTTTTTATGCTGGATATCAGCAATTTGTAAGAGCATATTTCGGTTTTTTACCCCTTTCTGGTAAAAATGACTCAGCACCCTTTTTTTAATGTTTTTGGCCTTACCTACATAAATGATTTTCTGTTGCTCGTTCAGAAAATAGTACACACCGGCTTCCTCGGGTAGTTCATTAAATACGTCTTTGTCTAAATGCGGAGGCAAGGTGAGTTCGCGACTTTTGCGATTGAGCATTTTTTTAAGGATCTCGTGTTTTTCATCGGCATCCAGGCAGGTCTGCAATAAATCTACCGTGGCTCGGGCATCTCCCGCTGCGCGATGTCTATTAGAAATTGATACCCCTAAATCCCTGCAAATGTTTCCCAGAGAATAAGATTTGTGCTGGGGTATTACCTGCCTTGCATAGCGAACTGTACAAAGTTTTTTTCGCTCAAAAGTTCTTCCAAGCTTTTTAAAAGCCTCCTGGATTATACCAAAATCAAAATGGACGGAATGCGCAACAAAAATGCAGTCTTGGGTTAAAGCATCCACACGGTCTGCAATGTCCTCAAATAGGGGGGCATCTTTCAGCATCTCGGCATCAATGCCGGTTAATTGCGTAATGTGCCGGGGTATAAAGGTTTGTGGATTAACTAAACTGGAATATTCAGACTGTATTTTTCCATCCGCAACAACATAAATGGCAATCTCGGTAATCTTGTTTGCAACACCAGAGAATCCAGAGGTTTCTATATCGACTACAGCAAATTTCACGAGGCTTTTTGTTTGCAAATAGCAAGCTAACACCGTAATCTATTGGAGGAGATATTTTTTGGATGATTTAGCCCAGAAAATGCAGTAGAAGTTCTTTATCCGGGTTAAGCCCAACAAAGATTCTCCTGCCTAATTCTAAAATGCAAAGTTTGCCTATTTTAAAATTTGGGATAAACCTAATTCTCTTCCTCGTAGAAAATCTGGTAGTATTTTTTTCCGCTTTCATCTACCCCTTTTCGGATGAGAGACTTATCTCCGTGAATGTAGATATGAAAGTTTTTATCCAGCTTTAAGACGCTTTTAAACACCTTGCCGTGTTTTTGTACCGCCTTTTTAGAGATTTCAAATTCTTCTAGTGGTTGAATATCTGCTTCGCTTCGGCAGGCGCTTTCGTAGTTTCTAAAACTCTCTACCACAGCGGTATCGCCCCCAAAAACCTCTTGTTCAAACTCATCTCGCTTAAAGTTATCGTGGTTTTTAAAGTACCCGGCAGATTTGTTTAGCAAATCAATTTGATCGGATTTTTCCACCTCGTATTCATGCGGTATTTGCTGACTGATAAAGGTTTTGGCCATGCTGATCATCTGATTGGTGCTGTTCACCTCATCATTTTTCAGCTTTATTTTGGCGAAGTCGTTTTTCCAATACTCGGTTTCCCGCGAGGCATTGTCAATAAGCAACACTGTAAAATCTTCGTCCTGCTCTAGAATTAGCAAGCCTTTATCTAGCTTTTGTTGTCCAATGCCTTGCTTAAACTTTAGATCCATATGGTTGGATGGATCCAAAAAATTGGATTTACTCTCCACCTTTACTAGTGCAATAGCTCGGGTGGGTTGTGCTTTTAGCAGGACATCCTCGCATTGCAAAACAAAAAAGTCGCCACTTTTTATGTTCGGATGCTTTGAGGAGTCTACCAGCTTGGCCTGTACCTGTATGGCAAACTGTTTAAAATAGTCTCTGCTTAGCAACTCTTTGCTACACGCATACAGGCTATTTTGATCCATGCTCACCGGATGCCAGAAGGAATAAGTTTCATAGCACTGGGTAAAAGGCTTTAGGAAAATGTTTTTTAGAATCTCCTCGTGGTCGTAATCGCTTAAATCTATGCTGTTAGGAGCGGTGCATTGCTCCAATTCTTTATTAAAATGAGCAAATGAGGCGTTTTTAATTTGTGCTGTACT
>JBMYJC010000067.1:0-8123 GCA_049594055.1 Luteibaculum sp.
CGCAACTTATACGGTTCAGTTGCCAACAACCTTAAACAATAATTACGGATTTAACATCGCCATAAAGGGAACTGCTCAAAATGGTGTGGATTATCGTTTTATTGAAGACTCCCTGAATATCCCTGCGGGTCAAACTAGTGTGTCCTTTGTAATTCTTCCTTTAACGGATAGCATTGTAGACCCAGGTGAAACAGTAGAAATCTGTATTCTGGATCCTTGTACCAAACAGGAATTAGCTTGCGAAACAATAACCATCGAAGAACTTGAGGCGGAGATTACAGAAGAGCAAGACATCTGTTACGGAGATTCGGTTCAATTAGAGGTTACCTATAACGCCAATTATAATTACAGTTGGAGCCCCAGTAACTCGCTATCCTGTAGTTCTTGCCACAATCCTATTGCTTTCCCTTTAGATTCAACGGAATACACGGTTACGGTAAGTGATAAAACTTGTTCCATCACAAGAAAAGTACAGGTCAACGTTGCGGCCGGACAGTTACCGCTTTTGCAGGATACCATTGCCTGTATAGGAGCAGAGAAAAAAGTGGATGTATCCACACCGGGTTTTAATCAATATGATTGGTTACCCAATACCACTGGGTTAAGTGGAGCAAGCTCTTCTTCTCCCACCTTTACCGTTCTGGATTCTGCTGTAACATACACCGTTACAGCCGAAAATGACTACGGCTGTATTCTTACAACCGATATAACAATCACTCCAAGAGAGGCAGTAGACGCCACTTTAATCCCAACCGATATAAAATGTTTTGGAGATGCCACAGGAAGACTTCGGGTTCAGGTTAATTCCAGTACAGCAATTGATAGTTTTTTATGGGCAGATGGCTTTTTAGGCAACCCATACAACAATTTAGTGGCAGGTGATTACGAGGTTGAGCTAGTAGATATTTACGGATGCCGCTTGTTATTGGATACGACCTTGGAACAACCTGATGCACCGTTAGAAGCTGAGGCCTTTATGGTGGAGCCTTCGCAGTGTGGAGGGCCGGAAGGCGTTGTTGAGGTGGAAATAAACGGAGGAACTCCGCCTTATGGAATTAATTGGACCCCCGTTGGCGGTAATGCTACTCGAGTGGAGAATCTTTTTCCAGGTGTATACAGGGCTGCAATCACAGACTTTAATGGATGCACAGTTAGCGATACAGCTGAGGTTCTAATCGATAATAGCAATCAACAAGATGCTACTATAACCCCATTCGGACCATTTTGCTTGGGAGCAGATCCGCATCAAATTGTAGTGGCTATGCCGGGTGGAGATTTTAGCGGTCCGGGAGTTAATGCACAAGGTTTGTTTACCCCTGCCAATGCAGGCTCTGGTATTCATCAAATAATTTACAGGCTGGATGCCGCATACTGTTCGGATGCAGACACCTTCTTGGTTGAGGTAAATAGCTCCTTCCAGGCTGATATGGATACGGTTTTACCGCCATGTGAGCTTGCTGGCCCCATCACTTTAAAATCGATAACAAGTGGGGGGCTTTATTGGGGACCTGGTATTGCTGATTCTGCATTTAATGTATTCCGACCACAGTTAGCTGGCCCAGGGATTCACACTATATATCACCTCATTCAAGGTGAGTGTGGTGAGCTAGATAGTTTAGACATTTTGGTAATTGCTGCTGATGTGGCTGAAATAGATTCCCTTCCAGATTTCTGTCCAACAGGGGCTTCTGGTCAACTAATGGCACAGCCTACTGCCGGTACTTGGTCTGGCCCAGGGGTTAGTCCCCAGGGAATTTTTGACCCAGGATTAGTAGGTAGTGGTACCTATACCTTAACCTACACACCCGATAAATCTTGTCGAGTTATAGATAGCAAAGAAATTACCGTAGTTGATACCCTACGAGTTACTGGTTCCAGCATAAACCTGGCTTGCAATGGAGATGCTAACGGAACCGTAACAACCGGAGTAGTTGGAGGGGCCTTGCCCTACAATTTTCAATGGGCAGGGTCTGTTGCGGGAGACACAGCAGTAGCTAATAATCTGGTCGCTGGAACTTACACAGTAACAGTAATCGATGCGTTGGGTTGTTCGGAAAACGCGACTCATCTTGTTCAGGAGCCAAGCCCTATGGTGTTTACTCAGGCTGAAGTAGTTGATAGCGTTTCTTGTTTTGGGTACTGCGATGGAACTGTGCGTTTTTACCCCTCAGGTGGTAGTGGACCATATATTTATTCCATCAGTCCTAATACTGGTTCGTTTAACGGGAGCGATGGCTTTAATGCGTTGTGCGCAGGAGGGTACGAGCTAACCTTGACCGATCAGAATAACTGTTCGGTTCGCGATAGCTTTTTTATTCCAAGTCCAGAAGAAGTTCGTGCATTTCTTTCTGTGGATACTGCTTTTTGCAACCAACCTAATGGGGCAATAATATTGGATTCTATAAAAGGTGGAGTTGCACCATTTGATTACATCTGGAGTAATGGAAGTACTTCGCAAGATTTGGTGAACGTTGTACCGGGAGATTACACCCTTGAAGTTCAGGATGCAAACGGTTGTAGTTATTTCTTCACAGATTCGGTCCCAAACAGTGGTGGTCCTGTTTTGGATGGAGGACAAATTCCAGTTTTGTGTAATGGAGAATCTTCTGGTAAAGCTTATGTTACCGCAAGTGCCGGAAGTCCTGGATATACCTACAACTGGGAGAATGGTTTATCCTTAAGTGATACCTTAAGCGGGGTGGCTGCAGGTAGTTACACTGTAGTTGTTACCGACTCAGAAAATTGCTCTACCACTTACACCCAAACAGTAACCCAGCCTACAGCGGTTTATTTAAACGATCCGCTAGATTCCGTAATCTGCTTTGGGCAACGCTATGAATTTCAGCTCACTGCAAGCGGAGGAAATCCAACCACTAACTATGCTTTTGAAATGGATGGGAACTCCTTAAGTGGGAATAATGTTGACATTAATTCTTCAGGACAGTACACCTTCCAGGCCTTTGATAGTGAAAACTGTCCCTCCAACACTCAAGTAGTAAATCTAACGGTTAGACCTCCCTTGCAGGTCATGGCCGCAGCTCCAGATAGTATTTGTCCATCAGCTAGTGTTGTAAAAACAGCAAGTACAAGCGGTGGGCGTTTACCGCATAATATTATATGGTTTTCCATGGATGCTTCCAGGGTGCTGGGTACAGGTACGAGTATTACATATAATTCAGGCTCGAATCCTTATGAGTTAAATAGACCTGCTGATACTCTGATGGTGGTGGCAAGCGACAATTGTTCGCCTAACGACACCACCTATACTATTGTACGGTACTATGAATTGCCAGAACTGGATGCCAAACCCGATAAGGATCAGGGTTGCGTGCCTCTGGATGTTGAATTTACCATCCAGGGAAATAATTATAACTCACTGGAGTGGAAATTGGCGGGACAAACCTATACTGATACCAACCGGGTTTCTATGTTATTCACTTCTAGTGGAGTGTATGGTGGTACGGTAAACGCCATTAGCGATGACGGTTGTCCTGTGCAGGCGCAAATTTTGCCTGAGGTAACGGTACATCCCATTCCCCAGGGTAGAATAGGTTTTAGTCCAAGCCATGTAACAACTCTGTCTAGTACAGCAGCAATTACCTTAGGTGCAGATGTTCCTCTAAGCCAGATAAACTGGTTTATTGTAAACAGTAATGGTGATACAATATCCCGTTTTAATGGGTCATTTAACTATTTTGATTTCCCTGAAACAAAAGGGATATATGAAATTTACGCAGAGTACCTGTCTGTTCCATTATGCTTTAATACGGCATTAGCGGAAATTGAGGTTAAATCTGAGGATGCCATATATGTCCCCTCCGCATTTACTCCTAATGGAGACGGGGCCAATGATGAATTCGCCATTGAGATATTGGGTGAAAAACCAAAAACTTTTACAGTGAGTATTTACGACCGCTGGGGTGAACAAGTTTTTGCCAGCCAGGAACCCGATTTTTCCTGGGACGGTACCTATTTAGGCGAAGTAGCTAAACCCGGTGTTTACGTTTGGAAGATAGACTACGAAAGTATTGAGGGAGATAAACGCGACTACACTGGTAAAGTAACCTTGGTGCGGTAATCGGTTATGTAAGTCCTCAAAAGATCCGCGCGATTTTCCCAGGTATTGTTGGCAGCAAATTCAAATCGCTGCTCCTGTTTTTCCTTGGAATCTTCTTGAATGGCTTTTTCGAGATTTGCGAGGAACTCATCGTGGCTTTGACTTAAATAAATCACTTCCTGGAAGGCAGCTATATCTTTTGAGAAAGCCGTACTAACCACAGGAATGCCTGTTGCCAGGTATTCGTTAATTTTTAGTGGATAGATAGCCGCGGTTAGCGCGTTGCACAAGAAGGGGATAATGGCAACCTGCGCATGTTGTAAATAAGCGGGTAATTCTTCCAGTTTTTTCGGGCCCAGAAAATGTACATTTTCCCTTTTATCCAATCCTATTTCCAAGTGGCGTTTGGTATTAATGGGTCCAACCAAAACCAGGTGTTTTTGTGGATAAGCCTTTGAAATTTTCAGCAGCAACACGAAATCTTCCCTTATGGACAAATTCCCGGTATAGAGGATAATATCGCCCTGTAGGTTTTTTATTTCGTCTGGACAATCAAAACTTGTTTCCCTGGATCTGGCGAAAAGAGAAATGTCGGCCGCGTTTGGGAGATAGTGTACGGTATTTAAATGTTGGTAATCTGATTGGAGTTGCCTGGAAGTCGCCAAACCAAAATCTGCATTTTCCATGGCCAATTTCTCTAACCACGGCCCGTGTTTTTTAAGGTAGTCCGAGGCAGAAATTTTATCCACCGTAAAATATACTTGCGGGTTTGCTCCAAATCTTTTAGGTAATTGGGTGGGGAAAATGGGGTTGTAAATATTAATAAAGGTGGCATTCTTTAGATCCTTTATTTTCCAAAGTCGGTCTAGCCTTCGGTAAATAAGCCAGTCGTTAAAAGCCTTTAGAACACGAAATAGGGATGACTTAGGCAAAAAATTTATGGGTAAAACCAAGGGTAAATACACTACATGTAGCTGCGACAATTTGGGAAATGGCTGAACCACGAAATGCTTCCCCAACAAACTAGCCTTCCACCTTTTTTTTACTAAACTCTTCTTAAAATCCTTAGCTACAGAAAAAAGAGTGAGTGGGTTATCGAGGTAAAAAACCCGATTCTGTTTTGAGAGTTCCTGGGCCAATGCCAAAGTGGTAGAGGAATATTCGCCATCCCAACGGGCCAAACCAAATATTACAATATCTCCTTTAAGGGCTTGCATTATTGGTTTTTAAAGTCCCTGTAAATCATTATTCCCACCTCAAAAAGCAAGTTTAAAACTCCACAAATCAATACTGTACTGGACCAAAAAATGGCGTGAGCCATAAAGCTTTCATTAAAATTAAATAGCTGTAATACGAGGGGAAGGATTAAGCCAGCTAGTAATATTACACTGAGGGTAAGCAACAGACTGGATAGACTTTTGGTAAGTATGCTGCGCTTTTTTTGAAGGATATAGAGCATTCTTGGAATATCCTCCATCATTAGGTTGTTTGCAATCTCAGCGAGTATAGTGCGGTCAAAATCTTTTCTTCTCAACCTTCTATCAATGGTTGCAGTAAGGCTTCGAATACTGTCTTGATAAGGTTCCCAAATGCCCTGGTCATTAATTAATCCGGCGGTATGTTTGGTAAATCGGTCTTCCAGGTAAAACCATATTTGATTTAAAGCCGGCAAAATTTTATTCAGGTAGGATTGGTCAATTTTTTCGGAATTAAATTCCAGTTCCTCGGAATCAGGAATCTCTCCAGTGATTTGCTCCATGGCTAGATATAAATCTGCCGTGGCTGCAGAAAAATTCTCTTCAGATTTCCAGAATCCTTCGCTGCTACTGGATTCCGTTTTTTCACTGTGCAAATCCTCGAAGCTTAACTTGCCATATTTCTCTTTCAGGAGAATAATATCCTCATATCGCGTCCAAAAGCTTTTACTCTTCATTACACGAAAAAGTAGTTTCGCGTAGTTTTTTAGTCGCTCAGATAAGCCATCAAACTCATTTTGAAGTGCACTTTTTTCCTGTCCTAACTGGAAAACTTTAGCAAGAATGTAAGCCAGTATAACTCCCGCTATTATGCTGGCGCTAAAAATAATATTGGCAAGAACATCAGAAGCTGCTCCTGTTTTTAAGGAGAATTCCTCCCGCATAAAAAATAAGGCTGCCGCTATGCTAAGTAAAAAGGCCCATCGCAATAGTTTTATTTTCATCATAAGCGCTAAAAGAGAATGGCTGGCGCGAAAATATAATCTTTTCAAAGCCTAGGCCCGGCTAAAGATTTCACATTTATCAACGTTCACTCTTCACCACAATAATTATATTGAGCGCAACCCCAAAAATAAAATCCATGTCACTGCGAATTAAATCCTTCCAAGACTACGAAAAAGCCTATAAAAAGAGCATTGAAGATCCCAAACAATTCTGGGACGAAATAGCAAAGAGTTTTCATTGGAAAGAGGATTACCAAAAGGTGCTGGAATGGGATTTTAAAAAGCCCGATGTGAAATGGTTCTTGGGTGGAAAACTCAACATTACCGAAAATGCATTGGACAGGCACTTGGAAGAGCGCGGGAACAAGGTGGCCTTAATCTGGGAGCCCAATGATCCCAAAGAATCTTCCGTACGGTACACTTACAAGGAGTTACATAAACAGGTTTGCATTTTTGCCAATGCTCTTAAAGAGAAAGGAATTAGAAAAGGGGACCGCGTTTGTTTGTATATGCCCATGGTTCCCGAGCTCACAATTGCCGCACTAGCATGCGCAAGAATTGGAGCGGTGCACTCGGTTGTTTTTGCAGGATTCTCTGCCAAAGCGCTCTCGGATAGGATTGAAGACGCCCAGGCGAAAATGGTGATTACTGCCGATGGTTTAAACCGAGGAGAAAAGCAGGTTCAGTTAAAAACGGTGGTGGATGAAGCCATCGAGTCAAGTGCTTCGGTAGAATCTGTCATCGTATACAATTGCCTCGGGTGGAATCCCAACATGAAAACAGGAAGAGATTTTTGGTGGCACGATGTTATACAGGAACAGAAAACTAATTGCCCGGCAGAGAAAATGGATAGTGAGGATATGTTGTTTATTCTTTACACCTCGGGATCTACTGGAAAGCCAAAAGGGGTAGTTCATACCTGCGCCGGATATATGGTATATGCTGCCTATTCTTTTCAGAACGTCTTTCAATACAAGGAGAGTGACATTTACTGGTGCACAGCAGATGTAGGGTGGATAACGGGCCACAGTTATATCATTTACGGACCCCTGCTTTCGGGTGCTACTACAATGATGTTTGAGGGTGTCCCTACCTGGCCAAACCCTGGCCGTTTTTGGGAAGTTTGCGAAAAGCATAAGGTCAACCAATTTTACACGGCTCCAACGGCTATTAGAGCTTTAATGGGACAGGGCAATGAGTGGGTGGAAAAACACGATTTGAACGATCTGAAAATTTTGGGTACCGTAGGTGAACCCATCAACGAGGAGGCTTGGGAATGGTATCACTCAAAAGTGGGTAAAGGGCGTTGTGCTGTGGTAGATACCTGGTGGCAAACGGAAACTGGTGGAATTATGATCTCTGGTTTAGGAGACCTCAGCCCGCAAAAACCAACCTATGCCGGATATCCTTTGCCTGGGGTTCAGCCGGTTTTATTAAATCAGGAAGGAAAGGAGATAAAGGAGCCCAATACAGAAGGTTACTTAGCTATAAAATTTCCATGGCCTTCAATGATTCGCACTACATATGGAGATCATGAGCGCTGCCGCAAAGTTTATTTCTCTGCATATCCAGATCACTATTTTACTGGAGACGGAGCAAAGAGGGACGAAAATGGAATGTATCGAATAATTGGGCGGGTAGATGATGTGATAAATGTATCGGGTCACCGCTTTGGAACCGCGGAGATTGAAGACGCTATTGACTCGCATGAAAATGTGATCGAGTGCGCTGTAGTTGGCTATCCACATGACCTTAAGGGTCAGGGAATCTATTGTTATGTAGTTTGTGCCAAGCCATTTGAGAACCAGGAAAATGGAAGGGAACAGATTACTAACGCCGTGGTAAAAGAAATAGGTAAAATTGCCA
>JBMYJC010000068.1:0-4656 GCA_049594055.1 Luteibaculum sp.
ACCCTTACCCGTTTTTTTCTGCGTAGTTTCCAGGCCTACATAACCATGTCTGAAACAGTTAACGCAGAATTACACGCCTATACACAAAAACCCAGTTTAAACATTGCGCACCCCATAAACGAGAGCCTAGGACAAGCGGTGGAAAGAAGCCTGGCTCGTGAGAAGTTAGGACTTAGGGAAGAAGACAACATTTTGCTCTTTTTCGGAATTGTGCGCAAATACAAAGGGCTTCACCTCCTTATCGAATCCCTGGCGCAAGATTGCCTGGATAAAATAAACCTAAAACTCCTGGTAGTTGGAGAGTTTTACGAAGACGAGGATGAATACCGACAACTCATCCACGAATTGGGTTTGACCGATCGGGTAATCATTACCAACCAATACATCCCCACAGAAGATGTTAAAATCTATTTCTCTGCGGCCAACCTGGTAACCCAAACCTATATTACCGCCAGCCAAAGCGGAGTTACCCAAATGGCTTACAACTTTAACCGCCCAATTCTTGTAACTAACGTGGGTGGACTTGCTGAGGTGGTTATAGATGGGAAAACAGGCTACCTCTGCCAGAAAAAACCAAAAGATATTGCAAGAGCCATTGCAGATTTCTTTGTAAACAAGCGCGAGCCGGAATTTGAGCAAGAAGTTTCCAGGGTAAAAGAACAATACAGCTGGAAGCATTTTGCCCAACAAGTCATGAAAATGGCGAAAGAACTGTAAGCCTTTACAGGTCAAGGATCTAGCAACAGTTTAGCAAACACAGCAATTTCAGTAATTTTGCATGCTCAAAACCAAATTTTGCATGCAGCATTTGAAAGCTTTATTATCATCCATCGTTTTTCTTTTCGGAATCTTAGGAGCACTTGAGGCTCAGCACGGGTACTGGCAACAAGGAATTAAGTACGATATGGAGGTGGAATTAAACACAGCAAACCATCAAATAGATGGTAAGCAAAAAGCCATCTACACCAACAATTCCCCAGAAACCATTAGCGAAGTATTTTACCATTTATACTTTAATGCTTTCCAGCCGGGAAGCATGATGGATGTAAGAAGCAGAACTATTGAAGATGCTGATTCCCGTGTTGAAGACCGTATTTCCAAACTTCAGCCCAACGAAATTGGGTATCAGCAAATACAGCAGTTAACCCAAGATGGAGAAAACTTAAACTTTCAGGTACACGAAACTATCCTGCATGCCAAATTGGCCAAACCCCTTGCTCCCGGAGAAAGCACCGTTTTGGAGATGAAATACCGCTCTCAGGTACCCGTCCAAATACGAAGAAGTGGAAGGGATAATGCAGAAGGAATTTCCTACAGCATGACCCAATGGTATCCAAAAATTGCAGAGTACGATGAAGACGGTTGGCACCCAAACCCTTACGTTGCAAGGGAGTTTTACGGTATTTGGGGCGATTTTGACGTAAGCATTACCACCGATAAATCATTGAAAATTGGGGGAACCGGAGAGATTGTTTCGGAAAAAGAAAACATAGACGGTACTAAAACCTGGAAATTTCACGCTGAAAAAGTTCACGATTTTGCCTGGGCAGCAGATCCAGACTACATCCACGATATCAAGGAAGGCCCTAATGGATTAAAAATTCATTTCTACTATGAGAATGAAGAAGATCTGATTGAAAGGTGGACCTGGGTTCAAGATAAAACCGTGCGCCTTTTTGAAATCATGAATGAAACCTTCGGTGTTTACCCTTATGAGAAATACAGCATTCTTCAGGGAGGAGATGGCGGTATGGAATATCCCCAAGCTACCTTAATTACAGGCGAGCGTTCTCCAACAAGTCTCCTGGGCGTTATTGTACACGAGGTAATCCATTCTTGGTATCAGATGATATTGGGAACAAACGAAAGCTTGTATCCATGGATGGATGAAGGCTTCACCACCTTTGCATCATCCTACGTGATGAATATCCTAATGGATAAAAACGACTTTAACTGCCACGATGGTTCCTTAAGAAGTTATGTACGCCTGGTAGATGCTGACAAACAAGAACCTCTGACCACGCATGCAGATTTTTACCACACGAATTTTGGTTATGGAGTTTCCAGCTATAGCAAGGGAGAGCTTTTCTTGTGGCAGCTGCAATACATGTTGGGAGATAAGATCTTTTTCCCAGCCATGCGCGACTACTACAATACCTGGAAGTTTAAACATCCCGATGCCAACGACTTCCTGCGCATTATGGAAAAAAATTGCGACTGCATTCTGGATTGGTATAAAGAAGGCTGGATAAATACCACCAACACCATTGATTATGGCGTGAAAGACATTATTGAGGATGGTCGCAAAAGCATTATTGTTCTTGAGCGTATAGGCAATATGCCAATGCCATTAGATATTAGGGTAACCCTTGTTACCGGGGAGAAAAAATGGTACCATATTGGAAACTACCACTTGTTTAATTCCAATATAAAAAGGGAGTTTGAACACCCAGAGGCCGCTGCACTCAACAAGATTGATACTAGCTTAAAGCCCTGGCCCTGGACGCACCCTGAATACCGTTTTACCATCGACAGTAAAAAGGACAAGATTTTCCGCATAGAGATTGACCCGTTTAATGGCACTTCGGATGTAAATAGGGAGAATAACACCTATGACCAAAGTATAGTGCTGGAGCCCGTATTTTTCCAAGGGAATTAGAAGCAATGAGAGGAAGGAAAAACAAAAAAATTCTTTACAACCTATACGATAGGCAAACGCTTCGCAAAAAGTTGGAGGAGCGAGAGGAAGGTAGATTTACCCTCTCCTTTTATCAGTACGCTCACATTAAAAATCCGGAGCTGTTTAGAGATCACCTATTTCTACAACTGAGCGAATTGGGAGTTCTGGGAAGAATTTACGTGGCCAAAGAGGGCATTAACGCACAAATTTCCCTTCCAAACAAAAATTACGATGCCTTTGTAGCCTGCATAAATGAAATTGAGTTTTTAAAGAATGTGCGTTTAAACCTTGCGGTAGAGCACGATCCATACAGCTTTATTAAACTTAAAATAAAGGTGCGCGATAAAATTGTTGCTGATGGGTTAAATGATGAAAGCTTTGACGTTACCCAAAAAGGCGAACATGTAAATGCCACCCGTTTTAATGAGCTGGCCGAAAATCCGGACACCATTATTGTGGATATGCGCAACCACTATGAGAGCGAAATTGGCCATTTTAAAAATGCCATCACCCCAGATGTAGATACCTTTCGCGATGCCTTAAAAGTGGTTGAGGACGAGCTTCAGGATAAGAAGGACAAGAACATTCTAATGTATTGCACCGGCGGTATTCGCTGCGAGAAAGCTAGCGCTTACTACAAGCACAAAGGCTTTAAAAATGTTTTTCAGTTGGAAGGCGGAATTATTGAATACGCCAGACAAGTGAAACAACAGCAATTGGAAAACAAGTTTGTGGGTAGCAACTTTGTTTTTGACGATCGCTTGGCAGAACAGATCTCTGATGAAGTGATAAGCGAGTGCCACCAATGTGGAACAGCTTGGGCCAAACATAAAAATTGCGCTAACGATGCCTGCCACTTGCTTTTTATTCAATGCGATTCTTGCGCTGAAAAGCACAATGGATGTTGCTCAGCAGAATGCGAGGAGTTTATTACCCTGCCCGAAGAAGAACAAAAAGCCTTTAAAAAAGGCAAATTCTTTGGCATGCAGGTGTTTAAGAAAGGAAGAGAATCTAACTTTATACCCGCTTATCGAGCTTACAAAGAAGCCAAGACCGCCAATAAACAATAGGTCTAGAAAGGAGTTCCCATATTATGATGACGAGTATTGAACCAAATGCCTCTGCCAACAAAGCCTATGAAGATGCTAAGCAGATCTTTACGGCCTACATGCAGCATAAAAATCTGCGCAAGACTCCAGAGCGCTATGCCATTCTAGAGGTCATTTACAACTCGGTTGGGCATTTTGACGTGGAGGAGCTCTACGTGATTATGAAAAACAAAAATTATCGTGTTAGCCGTGCTACGGTTTATAACACTTTGGACTTATTAGTAGAATGTGGCTTGGTGACCAAACACCAGTTTGGCCAAAATATGGCTCAGTTTGAGAAATGCCACGGGTTTAAACAACACGACCACCTAATCTGCCAAACCTGCAACAAGGTTTTAGAGTTTTGCGACCCGCGTATTCAGAATATTAAACGCATGGTTGAGGAGATTTACGATTTTAACATCAAGCACCACACCTTACAGTTTTACGGTACTTGCAATAACCCCGACTGCACGGGAGAAAAAACCACTGCATGATACAGGCCATAACCTGGGGTCCAAATCCCGAAATCCTACCTGACTTACTTCCCGTTCGCTGGTATGGATTGCTGTTTGCCACCGCTTTTTTATTGGGCTACGAAATCTTAAAACGAATATTTAAACACGAAGGAAAGCCGGAAGCCTGGACCGACAAAGCATTGATTTATGTGATGGTGGGTACAATTTTAGGTGCGCGCTTGGGACATGTTTTCTTTTACGATTGGGCTTATTACTCGCAGCACCCCAGTGAGATTTTAATGATCTGGAAAGGTGGATTAGCCAGCCATGGCGCAGCACTGGGAAACATCATAGCGCTTATTCTATTCTCTCGCTTTGTTTCTGGTTTAAGTCCCTTTTACATTCTAGATCGCGTAGTAATTACCATGGC
>JBMYJC010000068.1:4666-6278 GCA_049594055.1 Luteibaculum sp.
ATGGCCATTGGAGGCTTTTTCGTTCGGCTGGGTAACCTTATGAACTCTGAGATAATTGGTAAACCCACTGGTGGAGATTGGGGCTTTATTTTTGAGCGCGTTGATTCCGTGCCGCGGCATCCCACCCAAATTTATGAGGCCCTTTGCTATTTAGCTATTTTCCTGTTTTTGAGGCATTTGTATTACAAAAAGGATTGGGGAAAGTACGGAGGAAGGATATTTGGCATGTTTTTAGCGACCATCTTCTTTGCCCGATTTGTAGTGGAATTCTTTAAGGAGAACCAGGTGGCTTTTGAAGATGAGCTTGCCTTAAACATGGGTCAATACCTAAGCATTCCTTTGGTTCTTGCCGGAGCAGCTTTTGTGTACTTCGCTAAACCCATAAACACAGAATACAAAGCAGAAAGCAAAAAATGAAAAACCCATTAAAACCCTTATTTGCTGCATGTTTTGTAGCCTTTGCCCTCTTTAGTTGCGACAGCACAGAGAGTGGATCAATAAAAAGGCCAGAAGCCGAAAAGCCCCAGAACCAATTTAAAAAGGATGGAAGCCTAGCCATTTTAGATTTATCTGGAGACACGGTAGTTAGCCTGGAAGCAGAATTTGCAGATACGGATTACGAAATTCAACGTGGAATGATGTTTCGCAAAGAAATGGGAGACTTACAAGGCATGTTGTTTTTTATGCCCGATGAAAAAATTCAAAGTTTTTGGATGAAAAACTGCTACCTCTCTCTGGATATGATATTTGCCGATAGCAAAGGAGTAATTGGGTCTGCCCAAACTTATACTGAACCCTATTCCCTATCTAGCCTTCCCTCCGAAAAACCTGCAAAATACGTTTTGGAGGTTAAAGCCGGATTTTGGGATAAGCACAACATACAACCGGGTTATAAAATCGTTTATTCCAAGAATTAATGAAGTGGCTGCGTAACATAGCCAAAGGGCCTGTTTACGCATATAAGTGGATTATTTCCCCGCTATTTCCTGCAGCATGCAGATTTACCCCCACCTGCAGCAGTTATGCATTGGAAGCCATTTCTAAACACGGCATTCTAAAAGGTTGGATGCTGACTATTAAAAGAATTTCGCGTTGCCACCCTTGGGGCGGAAGTGGTTACGATCCGGTACCCGAAAAGAAGAATTATGATTCAAAATAACAGACCCAGGAGAAACAGAACCAGTGCGGGAATACGCAAGCTGGTGAGCGAAACTTTGTTGCATCCATCCAAATTGGTTTTACCCATTTTTTTAGAGGACGGCAGCGGAAAAAAAATTGAAATCCCCAGTTTACCTGGAACCTACAGGTACAGTTTAGATACACTAATTCCTTTCTTATCTGAGGCCCTTTCAAGTAGTATTCACAGCTTTATTCTTTTTCCTGCTGTGGAAGAGCGATTAAAAGATAGCACTGGCAGTTACGGGATTCATCCAGATAATTATTATCTAAAGGCCGTTAGCAGGCTTAAAAATGAGTTTCCTGATGCCGTTTTTATCTCTGATCTGGCGCTTGATCCATATAACATTGACGGCCATGACGGTATTGTTCGCGATGGTGAAATCTTAAACGATGAAACCCTTGAGGTACTGGGCAAAATGGCGCAGGTGCAAGC
>JBMYJC010000068.1:6288-8076 GCA_049594055.1 Luteibaculum sp.
TTCTTGGTCCATCGGATATGATGGATGGAAGAATTGGCCATGTTCGTGCAGCCCTGGAAAGGTCTGGTTACCACAATACGGGCATTATGAGTTACTGTGCAAAATATGCCAGTGGACTTTACGGGCCCTTTAGAGATGCCCTGGCCTCGGCCCCAAAATCCGGGGATAAAAAAAGCTATCAAATGGATCCTGCCAACCGCAGAGAAGCATTACGTGAAGCAGCTTTAGATGAACAAGAGGGTGCCGATTACTTAATGGTAAAACCTGCCTTGCACTATTTGGATATTATTTCCGATTTAAGATCTTACAGCCATTTGCCCATTGCTGCCTACCACGTTTCTGGGGAATGTGCTATGCTTTTGGCGGCTTGTCGCAATGGCTGGCTCAACTACGAGCAAATGATGCCAGAAACCCTAAATAGCATTCACCGGGCTGGAGCCGATATCATCCTAAGCTACTTTGCTTTGGATTACGCCAAATGGTGGAAAACAAAAAATGGCAGCCTTTAGAGCTGCCATTTTGGGTTCATTTAACCCATCCCTTAAGCAAAAAAGTTTCTGTTCAAATGAATGTTATTGCTTAACTAACTCCGCCTCTTCCAAAATGTAATTCAGGTGGTAAATATCCCGTGTATTAAGCTTTAAAACACCCGCTACACTCACATACTCATCGGTTCTTAATTTCTTTTTGGATGTAAAAATTATATCCATCACCGTTTCGGGACCAGCATTTCCACAAAAGAAACAAGAGGCAAAAGGGTTGGCCGATAGTACATATTGATTTTGTTCCACGTCTAAAGGAATCATATATCCACTTATGAGCACCTTTTTGCCTTCTAGGGCCTTTACCTTCGGGCCAAAATCGGGGATCATGATATAGGAGGCCAACTCATCTGAATATTCTTCTGTAAAGCTTACATCGGAGAGGACCTTCCAATCTATCTTTTGTTGGGCTTGTAACTCGGTGAACATGAAAGCCAAAATGGCGAAGAATAAAAGGTTCATTGTCTTCATGCTTCAAAAATAGCTGCTTTAGCCAATTAGTGGCTGTTGCTTCAAAGGGTCAATTTTTATCTTTACCGGCAAAATTCCTACCAAACGCTATGCGCCATTTATTTTTTACTGTATTTCTGTTGTTTTCTTTTTGTGGAATTGCCCGCGAGTACGACAACCTAACGCAATACAGAGCAAAAACTGGGAAAGAGGTTTTGTCCAGAAAAGATTGGTTAACCAAAGACCGTAAAACCAGCAGCAGACAATGGCGCGAAGCTTGTCTCTATAATTTTGCTTATCAAGGCGGCCACAAAGAGTATAATTCTCTTGAAGAGCGCATAGATTTTTACCAGTGGGTTTCTGAATATTTAGCCAGTAAGGGGCATGAAATTAAATGGCCTGAGGCGCAGGTAGAGCTAAACCGCTACATTAAAAAAACCCAGCGCCCAACCTTTGACAACGACATACGCTTGTTCCTAAAAGCCACGCAAAAAGTTGTTTTTGACACCGCCTTTTTCTTTTTGCAAGAGGTAAAAAACATGGAGCAAAGTCTTACTGGTTTAGCAGCAGAAAAATGGGATCGGGAAATGTTTGCCTTTGAGCATACTGAAATTTATCAACCCCTTGTTGTTAGGATGGACAGGCAGTCTATTGACAAGCTAAACCGCATCATGCACAGAAAAGGCTTTGCCGTTTTTAGTTTGCCGATAGAATTAAAAATGAAAGGGAAGGTTGAAATTGCCGAAGACCGTATTGCCTGGAGTGAAAACAAACTTCTTCCTTTTGTGAAGGGAAC
>JBMYJC010000069.1:0-2716 GCA_049594055.1 Luteibaculum sp.
GATGGTGCAATTGCAGAGCACCAGGAAAATCCGGGCTTGAGAGGCTTACAGAAATTTTTAGCCGAAGAACTCACAGAGCGGGTTCACTCCAGGGAGGATCTTGATACAGCCATTAAAGCCAGCAATATTTTGTTCGGAAAATCCACTAAAGAGGATTTAGATTCCTTGAAAGAGCGGGATTTCCTTAGCGTTTTTGAAGGCGTACCCCAAGCAGAAATTAGCAGAGAGGATATAAAATCCGTTGATGTGGTAGATATTTTCTCAGAGCACACAGGATTCTTAAAATCAAAAGGCGAGGCTCGCAGAGCATTAAAAGAAAACTCGCTGAGTATTAACAAGGAAAAAGTACAAGAGGGTTTGAGTCTTGGTGAGGATCAATTGCTCAATAACAAGTATCTCCTTTTACAGCGCGGAAAAAAGAATTACTTCCTGGTTACTGTGAAGTAAATTATTTCTGGGAATTAACAATTTGGTAATATAGTAACGTACCGTCAATCCTACATTTGCGGCCATGAGCGCTAAAAAAGGAAGCCACAACAACTCTAAGAATACTGCCAGTTACCGCTTTCCCTTTTTAGATGTCATTAAGTCTGAGAAGATTTTTCTAGCACTGGTTTTAACCGGTTTTATTATTTCCGCAGTATTCTATCAAAATCGCAACATCGCCATGTGGATTGGTTTTGCTTTTGCGGGGTACGCGGCAGTGGCAAACGATTCCATCCAAACCATAGGAACCTTTATTGGTTCCAACCAAAAAACCAAATGGTGGATTTTGTGGATGTTCATTGGAGGTCTCTTTCTAATCACGGTCTCTTTTAGCTTTTATCTGTACGATGGAGATGTTACTCATCAACGCCTTACTAATCCAGATGGAAGTACAGAATACCCCCAACCCGATAGTTTTTCCTACCTGCAAATTGTAGCGCCACTTTTCCTTTTAATCATAACACGCTTAAGGATGCCGGTTTCTACCACCTTCCTTTTGCTGTCGTCATTTAGTGCCACTTCCAGTGGTATCACCTCCGTACTTTTTAAGTCACTTTCTGGATATGGAATGGCCTTTTTGTTCTCGGGAATAATTTGGGCACTGAGTTATAATTTAATCCGCAAACATTTTCGCAAGCGCAAAAGCCGCAATTTTTGGGTTATTGTGCAGTGGATCACCTCTGGTACACTTTGGTCAGTTTGGATTATGCAAGATGCGGCCAACATTGCTGTATATCTTCCACGTCAACTAGATTTTGTGCAGTTCATTGGTTTTGCGGTGGTAATCTTCCTGGGACTCGGAATTATCTTTTATCTGCGCGGGGATAAAATACAGGGTATTGTATCTGAAAAAACCAGATTGGAGGATGTAAGGGCTGCCACTTTTGTAGACTTTATTTACGCCATTCTGCTTATTTATAAACTCTTTATAAGTACGGTTCCTTTAAGTACCACCTGGGTGTTTTTAGGGGTTTTGGGTGGAAGAGAAATCGCCATTAACATCCTACGGAAAAAGGACGGGAATAGACACGTAAAACGCTCCATACGTATTGTCCTCAAAGATGTGCTCTATGCGCTAATTGGTCTGGCAGTTTCTATTTTATTGGCATTAGCTGTTAACCCAGAAATTCAAAGGGCCTGGATAGGAGAGCCGCTATTTTAAATCATCAGATTGCAGCCTCTCAATTCTGCGTGATCTACTCTTCCCAATACTTCAAAACTTTTGTTCTCGTATTGGCGGCCTAAATCTTCGGTAGCAATAAAACAGCAGCTTTCTAGATTGGCCAGGTCGCTTACGTATAGGAAACCAGATTTCCCTGATTTTACTGATGCGAATGGATCTCTTAATTCCCTTATTTGTATTTGCATCCAAGGAGGACATTGAAAGCTATTTTCAGCGCCATAGTAAGCTTGGGAGAGTAATTCGGTCATTCCATATTCACTGAAAATCTGTTTAGTACCAAAACCTTCGGAAAGCAATTGGTGCAATTCCTCCCGAATTAATTCTCTTCTTTTTCCTTTCATGCCCCCTGTTTCCAGCAAATTCAGATTTGGCCATTTTTTTTGTCCGCGCTGTTCTAAAAAACTCAAGAGGGCATGGGTTACACCAATCAGTATTACTTTTTTACCGCTTTCTAAGGCTTGCTTCAACCTGGTCTCCAGTGCCTCGTATTCATTTAAGAAAAATCCACCTCGGCTTTTTTCATTCTGCTGCATTAAATGGTTCACCATATATAGCAAGGAAGCATTATTGCGCTCGATATAGCCAGGCAAAAGGGCAAAAATTTCCCAGCCTGCAGGATCTCCAAAAAAACGGTTAAAACAGGCGCTTAAACTGTTTTGGTAAATAGATTCTGTGTAGAGGTAATGCTTACTACTGGTCTGTCCAGTGGTTTTGCTGCTTTCAAAGATTTTAGTGGCTGTATTGTTGGGAAAACAACTCACCTTGTGCTGTTTAAACAAACTGATGGGCAAATGAGGGATTTCTTCCCAGCGGGTAATTTTTTTAGGGTGGATGTTAATGGCCTCCAAAAAGCTTTTGTACACCGGGTTTTCTCTAGCCTGAAACTGAAAAATTTCCAGCGCCAGGGAATCAAAATCCTCGGGCTGCTGTTCTAAATGAGATTTTATTTCCAGGAACTTCTGTAACACAACAATTTTCCACCTTTACGTTTAACCCGTAATATTCATTAGAAGTTTTGAGAATAACCAACAAAATCTTCTACTGAAT
>JBMYJC010000069.1:2726-6520 GCA_049594055.1 Luteibaculum sp.
CGAGAAGGCGTTTTTGTCAGGGTTAACCCTGACAAAGCGAAGCTTTCGTCCGCCTTGATGGCAAATTATGCTCTTTTGCATAATTTGGGTTTAACCTAAAGTATTCAGTAGGAGTTTTAAGAAAAAGCCAGCAAATCTTCTACTGAATAGGGACTAAAAACGACTTCTGAGAAGCGATTTTTATTAAGGTTAACTCAGACAAAGCAAAGCTTTTCTCTGCCCAACTAGCAAATTATGCTTAAAGCTTAATTTGAGTTCAACAAATAACTGCATTATTGCATTACATTAGAATTATGCCAAAGCGCTTTAGCATCATATTATTTTCCGCAGCGGTTTTAATGCTTTCGGCTTGTTTAAAACGCAATCAGTTTCCACCTGAGCCAAAGATTACAGAACTGCGTTTTGTTGCCAATCCGGACTGCACTGCTGTAATGTTTATAAAGTTTACCGATGGGGACGGAGATATTGGATTGGGCCAGGGAGATACCTTTCCACCCTTTAATCCGGGCAGTGAGTTTAATAGCAATCTGTTTTTTAACTATTTCGAGTTTGAGGCGGGAGCCTGGAAAAGAGTTTATTTGAATATAGATCCCGTAAGCGGTGATACGGTTAATCCATTTTCCTATCGTATTCCCCCCTTAGAAACTGATGGCCGGGATAATTCCCTAGAGGGAGAAATTGCCGTTGATATGCCTTTTGGATATTTTTTGCAGGGTACGCCTAACGATAGTTTGCGCTACGAAGTGGTACTCTACGATAGAGCTCTACAAAGCAGCACAGCCACTACAGAAGTGATTTTAAAACCTTAGTTATAGGATTCCGGCCTGTGCCTCGGTAATTTTCAAGACATGGTCTCCAATGCGTTCAATGGAGGTGTACAATTCGCTAAACACCATGGCGCTTTTAATGTTGAAGTCTCCGGTTTCTATGCCCTTCAAATGTAGCTTGCGCAATTGGTTACGCTTTTTGTTAATGAGGCTTTCAATCCGGTATGCGTGTTCCAGGTCAATGCTTTGTCCTTCTATATCCTGCAAGTGGGATATCATAAGTCTATTGGCCTCATCCAGTAACTTTAACATAGATTTAATTCCCTCACGCTGATCGGGTAAAAAGTAGATCTCCTTTTCAATTTTACGATCGAAAATTTTAGTGATCTGAAAATAGAGGTCACCAATAGTTTCGATGTCGTTTATCATGCTCAACAATTTTCCAACCCGAATGGAAGTATCGCTGGAAATAACATCTTCACTCAAGCGAGACAAATATCGTGTAACTTCTTCCTCCGCTTGGTCTGTAGCCGATTCGTGTTTCCTAATCTCTGCTAGAATCTCCTCCTGAGCACTGCGCTCGCTGGTTTCCAGGAGCTTCATTACCCTTTTCGTATTAACGGCAGAGCTTTTAGCCAAGTGGGTAATCTCTTTGTTTACTTCCAACAAGGCCAGTTCTGGTGTTTTCATAACACCAGACTCTATATATTCCAGGCGATATTCCGAATCTCCCGCATTTCTTACCGGTACCAGTTTCTCCAATAGAGTTTCCAGTTTGGGAACAAAGGGTATTACAATTAATGTGGTAGCCACATTAAACGCAATGTGTACAGAAACGAGAGCCCATTTAGCCAAGTCAAAATCCAATGACTCGGTAAATCCAAAGTCCACAAAAAGTTGGGTAAATAGTGCAACAACTAAACCCAGAACCGGAGCAAACCAAAGAGCGCCAATAATATTAAACAGCGAGTGAAAGCGAGCAATGCGTTTACCGTGAGCATTGGCCACTATGGCAGCTACGTTGGCTGTAAGCGTGGTTCCAATGTTCGCTCCAACCACTAAAAGAGCTGCTACCTCCAGGGAAATTACTTCTTGCTCCACCAATACCAGCGTTAGCGCCATAGACGCACTAGACGACTGGAATAAAACCGTGAGAATGATACCGGTAAAAACAAAGATTAAAATGGAAAGGGTTCGGGTTTCTGAGAGATTCTCAAGAAAGGCTACAGATTCTGGATTAATAGGAGGGATAGAGGTTCTTAAAAACTCTATAGAAAGCAGTAAGATGGAAAATCCAATGATGAATTCGGCAAAAGATCGGTTCCAATCTCTCTTGGCAAATAAAAATGGCAGTCCAACAGCCACCAGTGGCAAAGCCACGGTGTTGATGCTGAAATCCATAAACCCAAAGGCGGTAACTAAAATGGCTGTAGATGTGGTACCGATGTTGGCCCCCATAATTACCCCCATAGCCTGGCGCAGGGTAATAATTCCGGCATGGCAAAATCCAACCACTAATACCGATACTGCGGAAGAGGATTGCACAAATGAGGTGGTAACCAAACCGGTAAAAATACTCTTAACCCGGTTGTTGGTGAGTTTATTGAGGGCACTGCGTAGGTTTTTTCCCGCCAACTTTTGGATGCCCTCGCTCATGGATTTCATCCCGTAAACGAAGAGCGCCAAAGCTCCTACACAGCGTAAAATTACAATAAGGGTTTCCACGTTTTAAACTTGGTTGGCAAATGTATGATTAAACCCAAAGTATGCAGTCTGGCTTAATTTGTTTTTGACGGATAGAAAAGCTTCACTCTGCTTGTGTTAAAGCAAGACCCTCTATGGATACTTGAGTCGCTAATCCAAATACTTCGCAACTATTGGCATTCTTCTGCCCTGGCCAAAAGCCTTGGTACTAACTCTTAGAATTGGCGCTGTTTGATGGCGCTTATACTCGTTTATGTTTACCAGGCGTAGGGTTTTTCTTATTAAGGCTGGGTCAATGTCTTTCAGTTGTTTGATAATCGCATTAATATCTTGCTGTCCCTCGATGTATAATTCCAAAATAGCATCCAAAACCTCGTAGTCGGGTAAGCGGTCACTATCCAACTGACCTGGGCGCAATTCGGCCGAGGGAGCTTTATCTATTATATTTTGTGGGATGGTCT
This sequence comes from Luteibaculum sp., assembly GCA_049594055.1. Taxonomy (GTDB): domain Bacteria; phylum Bacteroidota; class Bacteroidia; order Flavobacteriales_D; family Luteibaculaceae; genus Luteibaculum. Next base: position 5,659 of record JBMYJC010000069.1, read on the forward strand.
CTTTATTGCGGTTGATGTATCGCGCTAATTCGTACACTTTTTGCTTGTACACATCTCCAATCACAGAAATACCTCCGCACATATCGCCATAAAGGGTACCAAATCCAACTGCCATTTCACTTTTGTTGGAGGTATTCAATACAATGTGACCGTGTTTATTGCTCACCGCCATCAACAGTGTGCCTCTAATTCTCGCTTGCAGGTTCTCTTCCGCCAGTCCAAATTCGGTCCCCGCAAAACTTTCTCTCAACCCATTTAATAAGGCATCAAAACTTTCTTTTATGGGGATAGTAAGGAATGGGCAGCCCAGGTTTTGAATCATTTTTTCTGAATCGCTCACAGAATGATCGGATGAAAATTCGGAGGGCAGCAATATGGGATAAACATTTTCCGAGCCCAATGCATCTGCCGCAATAGCCAGGGTAACAGCAGAATCAATTCCTCCAGAAAGTCCCAGGGTAGCTTTTTTAAATCCCAGTTTTTTAAAGTAGTCAGAAAGTCCTAGCACTAAGGCATCATACACAGGTGCTATGGCTTCTTTTTTTGGATAATCTGAAAAGCCTTCAGTTAAAGCACTGGCGGTATCCCAGTAGAATATTCCTTCCTCAAAAAACTTTCCTTCTACCATTCTTCCATCCTCTAAAATCACCGCAGAGCCCCCATCGAAAATAAGTTCGGTTTGGGCGCCAACTTGGTTCACGTACACAATGGGAACTTGAAAATGCTTATACACTTTCTCCAGGGTTTTCCCTCTTCTTTCCCGTTGTTTGTCTGAGAATGGAGAGCTAGCTATGTTGATGATACCCTTAAATTTTTCTTTTTGCCAAAGCATATCCAGCGGGTGATTGGGATACATGGAGTC
>JBMYJC010000069.1:6530-8060 GCA_049594055.1 Luteibaculum sp.
GTTAGTGCCCAAGGCTCTCCGTTTATTTCAATCAAGCTTAAATCGTAGGCCGGCTGGAAATATCGGTACTCATCAAAAACATCGTAGTTGGGCAGTAGCATCTTCTGGTGCTCAGACAGGATTTTACCATTGGCCAAAACAAAAGCGGTGTTAAAGAGCTTTTTGCCTTTGCCGCTTTTATTGAAAGAAGGCCCGCCCACAATGGCGCTAATTCCTATGCAGTGCTTTGCAATTTCCTCCACCTCCTTCAGGCAGCACTCAACAAAATGCGTGAAGTCGAGAAAATCTCTTGGCGGATAGCCGGAGATAGCCAACTCTGGAAATACAATAAAGTCTGCGCCCTTTTCTCGGGCCTCATGAATGCTTTGGATAATTTTCTGGCTATTGGAAGAGAAATTTCCAATGTGAAAATTCAGTTGCGCAAGGGCAAACTTCATGCTAAATCTTTTTAGAACATTACGCCCGCAGAAATGGTGATGTTGTACGGACGAACCTTGCCGATATCACTATCCTTGGTGTATAAGTTGGTGAAACCATTGTGAAAATCCAGGCCAAACAAAAAGCTCGTGTTACCACTTAGGTTGTATTCAGCTCCCACTCCTACCAATAAACTTGCCGAGTAAAACTGTACATCAGATTTGTTGGTCTCAGTGTTTTCCTGACCACCAAATTTTGTTTCGGTTTCTGCTGCAATGTTGAATTTGTTGCTCAACCCAAATTTTCCAAAATAAGTTAGGTAGCCAATTTCGTTGCTTTTAAGCTTTAAAACAGCAGGAATTTCTAGGTACTGCAGGCGCTGCTTTACTTCGATATCACCATTTTCGTCCTCTACCTTTAGCGCACCACTTTGGTTAAAAACTGATAGTCCTGTAGCCACCGCGTAATTCTGAGATTCCCCAAGGTTAAACTCGGTGATCAAACCGTAGGAGTAGTTTAATACGCTACCATCGTTTTCCAGGTTGTTCTCATCGCTTTTAAACCAACCAAAGTTGGGAGAGAAATGAAGGCCCAGCCTAAAGTTGTTTTGGGCACTTACTTTAAAGCCAATTCCCAAAAGGAGGGCCAGTGTTCCAATTTTTAAGACTTTTGCTGCTTTCAATGAGGAATGTATCATGGTTTCTAGGGGTTTGCTTTTCTATGTAATGCTATTTGCGCTGCTTTTGTTTTCCTGCGAAAGTAAAAGCTTTAAAGCGAATATAACCGACCAGGACTATTCCCTGGAAATTTATCGCATCGATCAGGAACTTTTTAACCTGGAACCCCAACTTGGGTCCGCCTTGGGATGGATGCAAATCCTGGAAAAAGAACATCCCGAATTTTCGCGTGTGTATTTTGAAGACATAATGCAGCTTGGGCCTCAAGCAGATAGTGCCAGTGCCCAACTTTTGCTCTCCTTTTACAAGGATACCCTTTGGCAAGGTTTGCAAAGCGATATCGATGAAAACTATCCGGACTTTAACGAGCAACGGGAGAAGATAGAATTGGGTGTAAAACGCAGCCGCTACTTTTTTCCCGATTTGGAAATTCCAC
>JBMYJC010000070.1:0-8058 GCA_049594055.1 Luteibaculum sp.
GACCTACTTGTATCCGCATGATTGCCAAGTATTACGGCAAAAGATTTTCGCTTCAAAAACTTCGCGAGCGCTCTTCAATTGGTCGAGATGGGGTTTCTTTATTGGGGATTTCAGATGCCGCGGAGTCCATAGGGTTTAGAACCCTTTCTGCACGGATTCCTTTTGACAAGTTGGTGGAAGAGGCACCCATGCCTCTTATAGCCCACTGGCAGCAAAACCATTTCATCGTAGTGTACGATTACCGCAAAGGGAAAGTGCACGTGGCCGACCCTGATAAGGGGATAATCAAGTTTACCAAGCAGGAATTTCTACGCGGTTGGAGAGCGAATGATAATGAGGAGGGAATTGTCCTGCTCATGGAGCCCTCGCCCGCATTTTACGAAACCGAGGAGGACAAACCCAGCTACAAAGGGTTTTCTTTCCTTTTTAGGTACCTGTGGCAGTACAAGAAGTTTATTATCCAGGTGTTTTTAGGGCTGCTGGTAGGGAGCTTATTACAGCTTATTTTCCCCTTCCTAACACAGGCATTGGTAGATCAGGGAATTGCCAACCAAAATCTGGGATTCATTTATACGGTATTGGCCGCACAAATGATGTTGTTTATTAGCCGGACCTCTGTTGAGGTTATAAGAAGCTGGATCCTTCTCCACCTGGGAACGCGCATAAACATCAGTATCCTTTCCGATTTCCTCATTAAGCTCATGAAGCTGCCCATTGCCTTTTTTAATCAGAAAATGATTGGGGATATCATGCAGCGCATTGGAGATCACCAGCGAATTAGCACTTTCCTTACGGGTAACAGCTTAACAATTCTTTTCTCCTTTCTCAATTTTATAGTGTTTGGAATTGTGCTGTTGGTCTACAGCAGCAGCATTTTCGCCTTGTTTATAGCGGGAACAGTTCTTTACGCTCTGTGGGTTTTGCTTTTCATGAAAAAAAGGCGCGAACTGGATAACAAAAGATTTGCCGAACTCAGCAATAATCAAAACTCCCTGTACCAACTTATTGTGGGTATGCCGGAAATTAAATTGAACAATTGCGAGAAGCAAAAGCGCTGGGAGTGGGAGCACATACAAGCTATGCTCTTTAAATTAAGTGTAAAAAGCCTGTCTTTAAATCAATATCAAACTGCTGGAGCCTCATTCATCAATGAGTTAAAAAACATCCTCATCACTTTTGTGGCCGCCAAATTGGTTTTAGAGGGTGAGATTACCTTGGGTATGATGTTGGCCATCACCTATATTTTGGGACAGCTAGATGGCCCCATCAATCAATTTATTGGTTTTATCCAGAGCGCCCAGGATGCCAAAATCAGTTTGGAGCGGATGGGAGAAATCCATGATTTAGAGGAAGAATTAAGGCCTGGAGAAGACCAAATTACACAGGTAGAAAGAAACGGAGACCTTCGATTAGATCATGTGTACTTTAGGTATGGCGGAAGAAATTCCCCTTGGGTTTTGGAGGACATTTCCCTCCAAATTCCAGCTGGAAAAACTACTGCCATCGTGGGGATGAGCGGCAGCGGAAAAACAACACTGCTCAAGCTCCTGCTTAAATTTTATCCAACCGAACAAGGCGAAATTTGGGTGGGCGAAAGCCGCCTCGCTAATATGGATAATGCGGAGTGGAGAAAAAACTGTGGTGTGGTGATGCAAGACGGCTTTATTTTCTCCGACACCATTGCAAGAAACATTGCCATTAGCGATGAATTCCTGGACTTTGAAAAGGTAAAATCTGCCAGTGACATTGCCAACATTAAGGATGTGATAGAATCCTTGCGGGTGGCGACAACGTATTCGGCGTCGCCTGCACCAAAGTCGGTCAGGAAGGTGTAGGCTTAAGTCAGGGGCAAAAACAGCGAATATTAATTGCCAGAGCAGCCTACAAGAATCCGCAATTTATCTTCTTTGATGAGGCAACGAATGCCCTGGATGCCAAGAATGAAAGGGTGATTATGGAAAAGCTGGACAGCTTTTTCAAAGGAAAAACAGCGGTGGTGGTTGCTCACCGTTTGAGTACTGTAAAAAATGCCGACCAGATTGTGGTGATGGAAAAGGGTAAAATTGTTGAGTTGGGTACGCATAAAGAACTCATAGCAAAGCAAGGCTACTACTTTAATCTCGTTAAAAATCAATTGGAATTAGATGCCTGATTCGAGGGAGGAAAGAGATTTAAGACCGCATAGCGAGGATGTTCAGGAGATCCTGAGCTATGTTCCTCATGTATTGGTGCGCTGGGGTAGTACCATTATCGCGCTCATCATGGTGGGTATGCTCTTGGCCTCTTATTTTATTCGCTATCCAGAGATTATTCCTGCCAGAGTTGTAGTGCAAAGCAGCACACCTGCATCCAAGGTAGTAGCGCGTACATCGGGGAGAATACAAATACTGCAGGCCAATAATTCCATGGTAAAGGCCGGAGACCTTTTGGGCGTGGTAGAAAATGCCGGTAAAACCGCAGATATTTTGAGAGCTCGTTCTATTGCAGACAGCATTCGGGGCAGCAGTTTAGATTCGCTCAAAAACCCGCTTTTACCTCAACTCATTTTGGGTTCAGCACAAGCAGCTTATTTGCAGTTTGCTGAGGATTTTCGCTCTGCGGTTTATCGCCTGCAAGATGAATTTACCCTGGAAAAAATATCCAACCTTAAATCTCAAATCGTTTCATTAGAAAACTTAAACAACAAGCTCATCCAGCAGAAGGCATCCATTCGGGAAGAGTTGCAGTTGGCTAAGCAAGAGTTTGTGCGCAACAAGAGTTTGTTTGAGGCGGGGGTTATTTCTCAGGCGGAGTTCGATAAGCAGTCTGCAACCTATTTGGCAAAACAACGCCAGTTAGATGATATTGAATTGCGCGTAATCAATAACAAAATCCAGAAGGATGAGTACGAAAAGCTATTGATAGACCTCGAGCAGTCGCTCTCTGAAACTCTATCTGCCATAAAAAGCAATTTGTATCAGTCCCTTTCCTACTTGGATGTTGCCATAAACGAGTGGTTCTATCAATACGCCCTGGTGGCGCCTAGTAATGGGCTTTTATCCTACTATCGTTTTTTTGGGGCTAATGAATTGGTTCAGGCGGGAGACCCAGTTTTTGCGGTTTTATCCAATGACCAAAACGTGCAAGTTTGGGCAGAGGTACCCTTAACCGGAGCCGGAAAAATTAAAGAAGGGCAAAGGGTAAACATAAAATTGGAGAGTTATCCTTACAAAGAATACGGGATGTTGATTGGCGAGATTAAAGCCATAACCGCTTTGCCCGATAACAACAGTTACCGCTTACTAATTGGTTTACCCGAAGGGCTTTCCACCACTTACAACATCCAGTTAACCTTTAAAGAGCAAATGGTAGGATTAGGTGAAGTGCTAACCAAAGAACTCAGTCTGTTTGATCGCATATTTAATGAGCTGCGCAGTATAGCCCGCAATTAGTTATGACAAAAATTTTCCCCTATTTCCTAAGTAGAATTGGCGGAAGGCCTATTCAAGATGTTTTTTTTGAATCCAAGAATTTAAGCGAGCAATACAGCCAATTTTTCCAGCTGCAAAAAAAACGGGAAATACTTGGAAAGGAGTTAACAGATGCTGTTTTCGAGGCCATTGGGAAATGCGAGGACGAGGAGGCGCAAAAAGCGCTCCTGCAACTGAAAAGAAATCTATACAACCGCAGGGAGATTGATCCTGGTAAACTAGCCTTTTTGCAAAATCAAAGCTTAAAAAAACGATTGCCCTGCAGGAAAAGGAGGCGCTCTTATCTGGTCGGTTAAAACAAGATTTCGAAACCGAAATCCTTCATCAACGAAAACAACTTAAGGTTGTAGCACAAGGAGAAACGGTGAAGTTGGGTATTTCTCTATCCAGCCAAATCCTACTGTCTAACCTGGATAAATTCCTGGAGCGGCCGGAAGACCAATTCAGGAAAAAGGAAGTTAAGGCCGAAGAAAGCCTTTTGAAATACCTTACCCGAACAAGCACAAAAACATCCCCCTTTAGTTTTTTCACGCAGCTCTCCGCTGGCAGGGTACAAGATGTATTTTCCACTAAAAAGCTGGATAAAGCCATAAGCCATACTACGCTTAACAACCAGCTTCTGCACTTTTTTACCTCGGTTTTAAAGCATATTCCGGCAGTTGCAGATCAAATCCTGGTTCGCTTAAACCCTACAGTAACCTTGGTGGATGGCAATTATTTGTTTTTAACCAATAACCTTAATGTAGAGGCCTTTCAGCGCATTGATGCAAGTCCGCTGGTAGAAATGTTTGTGGAGTTTTTTGCTGAGCAACCAGAGGGAATCCGACTACAAGAGGCCATTAAAACGCTGGTTGAGGGTGAATATGTGGATGCTTCCTCTGAAGAGTTAAGGGGTTTTATTCTCAGTCTTTTTGAATACGGATTGTTGGAATGGGATTTTGAGGTAAGTGGTATTGATCCTTTCTGGGATAAAAAGCTCATTGAAAAAATTAGGTCTTGGCCCAATCCAAATTTGAGGGAACTAGAGCTCACCATTAACGCTTTGCAAGAGGCCAGGAAAACAGGAGAGAATTTTGGGGATATTCCGGCAGAAAAGCGGTGGTTTGAGTTAAAAAGCTCTTTTGAGAGGTTTAAAACGCAATGCCTGGAATTGCACAAAATTGCTGGCTTACCAGAAGATGAGCGCCTAAGTTTGGATGAACTAGAGGCTAAAAGATCTCAGGAAAAAAAAGAAGAGACCCCCAAAGAAGAGGAAGAAGAAAGCGCTAAGGAGGTAGTTTTTAAGCACCAGGGAGGAACTTATTTTCATTTTAAGCCCGAGCAGTTTTTATATGAGGACGTTCATTCTGACATTGAAATTGAGTTGGATGAAAAATACCTGGATGAGGTATTGTTGCCTTTGCGCAGGGCGATGGCTGCCGTGCAAGATTTTGAAGGCTTTGAAGCCGAGCACGAGAGAATGCTTGCTTTTTTTAACCGGGAATTTCCCCAGACGGAGTCTGTTGACCTGCTTCAGTTCTATGAGAGCTTGTATAGAAATGTGAAAGTTCCAGAGCACAAAGCGATGGAACAATGGAAGGAGGATAGGAAAAAGGACGAAAAGGCCGAGATGCCGAAGCCAGTGGTAGAAGCGGAAAACACGAAGGAAAAAAGAAAGAGGGCCAAAGATCAATTGGGCAATTGGATAAAGGCAAACACGCAATGGAATGGTGAAAAACTAAATCTTAATACCAGCGACCAGGAAATTGCTTTTCACAAGAAATACCCGGTGCTTTCCTTCGGAAGTTTTATCCAACCCTACTACAATTTTAAAAGCCCAAAGGCAGTATTAAACAGTGTGTTTCCCGGTTTTGGTAAGATGTTTAGCCGCTTTTTGCATTTGTTTCCCGAGGAAATATCTCGCATGCAAAAAGAATACAACGAGAAAGACAAGGGATCTGCGCTATTTGTAGAGAATACAGACGCCTCTTATTTTAACGCAAACCTTCACCCACCGCTTACTTCCTGGGAAATAAAGGCTCCAGGTAGTCATAATACACTACCTGCAAAACAACAGTTAGCGGTTACAGATATAGAGGTGGTAAAAGCTAAGGATAGATTGGAACTGCGCAAAAAAGGAAGCAATGAAAACATTTACGTGTTCGATCTGGGTTTCCAGGGGCACAAAGGTCGCTCTGAGCTTTATCAGCTACTGACCAAATTCTCGGTATCTCCCATGCTCAGCATTCACCCCATATTGGAGCTGGTAGATGAACAGTTTAAGGACCAGTACCCCAAGCATATTAAGCCAGAACTTTGGTTGGATGAAAAGCTGTTGATCCGAAGAAAAACCTGGGAAATTCCAAAGGAAGATCTTCCAGAAATTGCCCAACATTATTCGGATGAGGAGCTTTATCGGGTGATCTTAGAATGGAAATGTGGCTTGGATTTACCCGACAAGATATTTTTGAGGGTTGTAAGCCACATGGAGCTGGATCAATTGGCACCCGAAAAACGTAAGGAGTTGGGAAGAGACGCCTACAAACCGCAGTATGTTGATTTTGCCAATATCCCTCTAGTGGTCAATCTCTTTAAAAAGTTAATTTCCAAGGTTCCCAGGCAATTGGAAATTACAGAAATGGCACCAGGTCCAGAGAACATGTTAGCCCTTGGGCCGGATAAAAATTTCGTAACAGAATTAATGATTCAATGGTATGAGTAAGCCCAGCTGGTATGCTGCACATTTGCATTATTGCGAACCATGGGAAGAGATCTTATCCCAATTTTTATATCCCTGGATACAGGAGCATCTAGTACCCCAAAATCATCCCTACTTTTTTATCCGGTATTGGGAAATGGGGCCTCATATCCGCTTTAGGTTTAAGTGCTCAGATAATGATTTTAAACTCTTAGGCCCGAAGTTAGAGGCAGATTTTGACAAATATGTAAGTGATAGGCCTTCCTCCTTTGAGTTCTATGATTTTACACACGCACATCAGATCCCTAAGTCCTGGCGTTTAAACAATAGTTTATACTGGATGGAATACTATCCGGAGACGGAGCGTTATGGAGGGGAAGCTGCTCTACCTATTTGTGAGGAGGCCTTTCAAATTTCGAGCAGAGCTTGTTTGGAAACCTTTGTTAGAGAGAAAGAATGGAACTATAATTTGGCGCTCACAGCAGCCATTCAAATGCATGCTTTATTCACGAAAGCACTTGGTATGTCCAGAGGGGAGAGCCGGGATTTTTTTAATCTGGTTTCTATTAGCTGGTTTCCAAGAGCGGTGGATCCTCTGGGGACGATTTCAGAGAGTTTAAAAGAGCAAAAGCAAGAGGAGACCATGAAAGCTTTTGAAGATCAGTATGAGCGGCAAAAGCAACAGTTAGCCCCATTTATTTCTACTATCTACAATGCCTTAGAGGAAGATTTAGAAGAGATGCTGGAACCAGAAATGCACAGCTTTTTTGTTCAGACCGCTGAGAACCATAAATATCTGGAAGAGCTTTACCAAAGATCTATGATTGAGGATTCTGGCTGGTTAAAATACGTGGATAATACGGGCATAACTCCTAATAAAAAAGCCCTTTGGGCAATTTATAGCAGTCTGGTTCACATGACCAATAACCGTTTGGGAATACTCAACCGGGACGAATCTTACATTGCTTATTTGCTAAAAGAGGCGCAATAAAAAAGGCTTCCATTCTCAGAAAGCCTTATTAAACTCAGGGCAAGAATTACTTAACAAACTACCGTATAGGGCACGCATTCACGTATTCCTGAAATGGGGCAGTTTGCACCGGTTTCGCAAATATTTAATACTGTTTTTGCTCCACCAATTAAGGATTTAGAATCTTGCTCTTGAACCGAGGTTACAAAGCTTTTTACTTCAAGCTCCTTTAGGTTTAGTTTCTTTTTCATGGCATAATTATCTTAAACAGAGTTTGCCTCCATCTCTTGTTAAGCACTGAATTTCGAAACAAGATACGTAGCGATAACAGCTTAGGTCTGTGTTTTTGTAGTCTTTTCCACCCTTAATTTGCTCAGCATCCGAGTTGGTTACAAAAGACTTTACTTCGAGTTGCGAAAGTTTGAGTTTCTTTTTCATTGTTCGAGGTTAAATTTTTAGGTTACAAAAAGTAAAGTCCCGAGCTGCAACATGCTAGTTGTTCTCACCCGGGACATTGAACTCTCTTTAATTAGGAAAATATTTCCGCACTATTTATTTATGGTGATATCATCACAAATAAAGTCGCGTGTTGTACACGCAATTGGGTTGCAGGAAATATAATCCAAACAGCTAAAATTGGTCATACAGTCTACTGGGTTTAAACTCTGTTTGGCTCCTCCACGAATTCTTTCATCTTGGTCGGAATCCATATTGGTGACAAAGCTTTTAACCGCTAGACTGTTCAGGCTTAATTTTTTCTTTTTCATGGTTGTAATTCTATACCAATGCAGTCCAATGGATTACAAGAAATATAATCCAAGCAGCTAAACAGGGTTTCTCTCCCTTTTCCTTTAAGCGACTTCTGGTCCACACTCTCTATTTCTGTTACAAATGAGGAAACTTTAATTTCCTGAAGGCTTAACTTCTTTTTCATTTTCCTT
>JBMYJC010000071.1:0-1401 GCA_049594055.1 Luteibaculum sp.
CACCAATTTTCCATCCTTAAACAATGCAATAGAAGGAGAACTTGGCGGGTAAGGCAGCATATACTTTCTAGCCTGGTCTACCGCATATTTATCAAAACCGGCAAAAACCGTAGTGAGTTTGCTGGGCTTTTTACCGTGCTTTACAGCCATTTTTACAGCTGGTCTGGCATTGGCAGCGGCACAACCGCACACCGAGTTTACCATCACTAAAACGCTTCCTTCACTCTTTATCGCGTTATCTACTGCTTCTGCAGAGAGTAATTCCTCAAATCCTACATTGGTGAGGTCTGCCTTCATCGGCATTACCATTTCTTCTGGATACATAACCAATAATTTTTTACAAAGATAGCCATAGAAATTCCTCTGCTTCCCTCTTAACGCTTCTTTGCAAAGAATTCGCGGAGTAATTCGGCAGATTCATCTGCCAAAACATCCCAGCTAACTTGGGTTTTAGGGTGGAAGGGAGCATCGGTGTATTGCGAAAAACCCTTTTTTACATCTGGGGCACCAATAATCACCTCCTTAAAGCGAGCCCAGTGAATGGCACCTGCACACATAAGGCAGGGTTCCAGCGTTACATAGAGGCTGCAGTCGTTTAAAAATTTAGATCCCAGGTAAGATGCAGCAGCGGTAATGGCCAGGATTTCGGCATGTGCCGTTACATCGGTTAGTTTTTCTGTTTGGTTGTGGCTGCGGGCAATGATCTGATTGTTGCAAACCACTACAGCTCCCACCGGAATCTCGCCTTGGTCGGCAGCGTTCATGGCCTCTGCCAGAGCGCGTTTCATCCAGTATTCGTGGTTAAACTCAATCAAGACCCAGGCCTATTTGTTGTACTTGTCGCTGTATTTTTTGTACAAGCGCTTTTGCTTGTTGTCTTCCAAATCCACTTCTACGCCATTAACAAAAGCCCGTAACACTTTACTTGTAGTAGGTTCTAACGCATTTCCAGAAGAGATAAAAAGCGTGGCTCTTTTTCCTTTTTGCAAGCTTCCCCATTTGTCCTCTATGCCCAAAATTTTGGCGGTGTTGCTGGTAATTAGCTTTAAAGCTTCCTCGTAGCCCAGGCCATAGGCAGCAGCAGTGCCCGCTAAAAAGGGAAGATTGCGCGAGTTAATCTCTTCCATGTCGCCCTCCATATCCAAGGCTACAAGAATTCCAGCATCACTTAAGATTTTTGGAAGCTGGTAGGGCAGGTGCACGGGATCATCGGGGTGCATGGGTAGTTCGTGCACACGTCTTAAAACAATGGGAATGCCCGCCTCTTTTATTTGTTCGGTGATCATGTGGGCTTCATATCCTCCCACAAACACTACCTGTGGGATATCCAGCATGTCTTTTAACTGAATAGCATCTAACATGGCCGCGGCAGATTCTGTGTGGATAAACCGTTTTTGCTCT
>JBMYJC010000071.1:1411-7922 GCA_049594055.1 Luteibaculum sp.
GCGCAGGCTGCATAACGCAGATCTTTTAACCCACTTTTTCCTTGATTAAAAGCTTTTGCCGCACTTAAAAAATCCTGAATATCAGCTAATTGCTTGTCGTAGTTTTTGTTGCGCTCTATTCCCCCTGGTTCTGCCCACCAGCCTTTTCTAATTACCGGTGCAGGCCAGTTGAGGTGTATAGCATCGTCTTGTTTAACTACGGCATCCTCCCAATTCCAACAGTCTAAAGAAACAATGGAAGAAGTACCCGAAATCCACCCACTGCGAGGGGTTATTTGCGCGAGTAAAACGCCATTGTCCATGGCTGTGGGTATTATGTCCGACTCGCAGTTAAAAGCGATTAAAGAGCGTACGTTTGGATTAAAAGCACCCACCTCTGCCTGGTCGCGAGAGGCACGCACAGCTCCAATTTCTACTAATCCTAAACTGGTATTTGGGAGGATAAAACCCGGGTACACATGAGCGCCTTCGGCATTTATTCTGCGGTTGTAATTCTCTAATGGTGCAGAAGTTCCAACGTAATCTATGCGTCCTTCTATGTCAATACCCAAATAACCTTGTTCTATTTTTTCACCGTCTCCCAGGTGCAAGGTTGCTCCGGTAATTAAGGTGTTTTGGGCATATAGGATAATGCTAGATGTAAAAAGCAGTACAGCGAATAAAACTGAGCGTTTTGCCTGGATCATTAATTCTTGTTTTAAGCAATGGAGCTAATTACGGGCTTTAGTGGGATAATTCAAGGACTAGGGAAAAAATTCCTTCTAAAAGAAAATGAATCTTATTATCGCTTTTGATTTAAGGGATTGTTAGCCCTGTAGAAAGCAATACCAACTCAAGGAGTGTACCAATAAATAAAATCACCAAAAGGAACATTGGGAGAATTTAGAGATCCTGGTAGGTCTTCAATTTAGTTCATTACCAATTCTCTATGGATTGTAACTGGCCTTTATAAAAAGCCTTAGTGTGCAAGACCAAAAAAGATATGTAGGTTGCGCTTAGACTGCTCAACTTGATCCTTTCTATATTGTTCGTCTTAAACGCCCATTCAATATGATGCCCATGCATACAAAGAATTTGTTAAGCCTGAACATTGTTTTTCTTTCTCTGCTTCTGTCCTCCAATGTTTTTGGGCAAAATAAGATAAACTGCAACATGCACCAAGACAGCATTATGGTGTACACAAAGCACAACAGAGATGGCTATTTGGAGTACGTCACGCGTAAAGTTGGCGATCGTTTTGAAGGCAAACAGGAATACTATTATTCAAATGGAGAACCTAAAAAAGTCTCCCATTACCGCCTGGGAAAACTACATGGAGAAACCCGAAAATGGCATTCTAATGGGCGGCTGGCGAGTGTTATTGAATACGAAGATGGGCAAGAAATAGGCAGCTACCAACTTTATTACGAATCGGGGGAACCCCGTCAGATTGCTACGAAAACAAAAGATCCTGAAAAGCCAGAAAAGTCTGTGTTTGATGGCAAATACCGTTTTTATGACCAAGCGGGGGATATAAAATACAAAGGCCGCTTTGTGAAAGGGAAGAAGGATGGCCGATGGCAGGAGTGGAATAAGGGGAAACCTTATACAGATTACCGATTCGAAATGGGGGAAAAGGTGGGGCCGTTTAAAGAATACCACCCAGATGGCTCCTTACGCAAAAAAGGCCGGTTTATTCATCCAGATCAGGCCCAACATAAAGGTCACGGAAGCATATACGATGGTGTTATTGTAAGTTACTTTCCCGATGGAACAGTGGAAGAAAAGGGCGGCTACCGAAAAGGGATTCCGGTTGGAAAGCACTACAAGTATTATCAGGACGGATTGCTATCTACCCTTACGAATTACCCGGGCGATAAACGAATGGAGATTACCAACTATTACAAAGGAACCGAGCAAAAAAGTTATTTCAAAGCCTATTTGCTTCGCGAAGAAAACGGCTACATGAAGCGCATTGATGATGGTCCGGAACGGCGGTGGAGTGAGAATGGCCAGTTAAAAGGAGAAACCAATTATACGGAAGGTAAAAAACATGGCCCAGTATATAGCTATTACGAATCGGGAGCCCTGGCCATGGAAGCGCATTGGGAAAATGACATCAGGGTTGGAAGCAGTAGGTATTATTATGAAAATGGGCAGTTGGATCGTTTATACTCCTATGAGTTAATCAGAAATGGAAGCGATTCCAAAGACCATGGTTGGCAAAAACGTTTTCAGGAGAATGGCGATCCCATTTTTATTCAGTATGCCGATACCACTTTCGACAAAGTGATGCAAAGAAATTATGAGAATGGGCAAATCAAATCTTTCTACCATCACAAACTTATTACGCTGGAATTTTTCCACGAGGGATCTTTGGCCTCCATCGAATTCCCTTCCCAGAACCATGGGCAAGCCCTTGTATTGAAATATTATATGTCTGGTGACTTACGTGCCGTGGATATTCAAGATCCAAATCAGAACAAATTGTTGAGTCATTATTTTGGCGCGAACAAAACCCATACTGGGGTTCACCATGCAAGCAACTCCTCGATATCTGTGGAAAGTGGTAAAGAATACGTGCTAAAAGTGGTTGAAAAAATGGGTTGGGATCATCCGAAAATTTTTGGTTTCCACCCTAAAGAAATTAATGGGCCTTTGACCATTATCAGCTCCAGGGGCGATACTTTGTTTCGGGCAACCTTTAATAAGGACCTAGCCACTGGAAGCTCGCTTTTGGCTCACCCGCTTACAGGCGACACCTTAATGTATTGCGAAATGGAAAAAGGCTTACCCATCGGTTTGGAGCTTCAAACCTTTGCTGGCATTAGAGACAAATACCGTGTGCAATATAATCGTGACCATGAAAAAATAGCATACAGTAACTACAACGATGAGGGAATTCCGCATCGAAAAGTGTATCTGAACGAGCGGAATGAGCGCATTGAAGAGGACTTTCATCCTAACGGACAGCTCGAGTATTTCAAAAACAAGACTACCAACGAAGTGATTCAGTATTCCGATCAAGGCCAGAAGTACTATGAATATGTACGTCCGAATCCCGATATAGATAGTCTTTGTTACAGGCAATACTTCCCAGAATCGGAAAAAGTTAAACAAATGTATTTTCTGATTGGCAAAGAAAAAACAGGACCCTATATATCCTTTGCTGAAAATGGAGATACAACTTCCTACTTTACTTATTCGAAAAACGAGCGCCATGGGAAGGCCTTTTACTACAGCAAGGATCGGAAGGAACGTTTTTCGGGAAGCTACAAAGAGGGGAAGCAACACGGCTGGTGGTATACCATATCTGAAGGGAAAACAGATTCACTGTATTACAACCAAGGCAAAGCACAAGTTTATGTGCCCGATGTTCCTTGTGCTTGCGCAGACACAAGTTTTACCTTAGGAGGAAAAATGGCGTATCGCCTGAATAATGTTTCTGAAAAAGAAGATTTTTTCAAAAACATACCCCTGGAGATTAGCTTGGGGGAAGACTTCGATTATGACGGGTTGTTTTATTCCAGGTACACCCCCAGCGGCAACCGATCTGGACGAAGCGCAGGCTTTCGGTTGGTAACCACAGACACGCTTTCGTTTAAAGTTCCAGTTTCTCAAGGCATCGAGGTTACCTTAAACCCATGCCAAATTTCCCCCTACCTCACCGAGTTACCGGGTACCATGTATCGAAGCACAGACTTCAGCATTCTCGATGTTACGCTTCGGCCAAAGCGGCTGGGACTAACTTTTAAAAAGGGTCCTTTATCCCGTGGGAATGCTCCAGTTCTATTTAGGTTCAATACAGAAAGCTTGCGATTTAGGAACAATCGTGGAATTGAGGTGGAGATGGATGATGATGTCCAAACCTGCCACAACCAAATTGCATTGGGCGAGAGCTTTTTCTTGAATGACATTGAGTTAAAAGAGGTTTGGTTATCGGGCATACCAAGCGGAGCATTGTATGGAAATGATTTGCGGAATTTGGAGTTGACCAGGTCCGAGTTATCATCGTTTTCAGGGATTTGGGCTACAAAAGGGAAATTTGATGTTACTCTGGGCATAAAGTCAAAAGTTAGATATCTCGGTGCAATCGAAAACCTTCTAGGGGGAATTGATTTTGTTGCCGGGACCATTGTGATAGAGCGAATACAGTTCAGTGGTGAAAAGCTGTTGCTTCAAACAGATCCAGATATTGAGATTTCAGAAGAAGAATTAAAGCAATCCTTGCTTGCCCAAGGCTTTGATCGCATTGCCATACAAACGAACCGTGAAAAAAGAATCCTTAAGATCTATTTCTATGCGAAATAATATCCTCTGCCTACTACTCCTTTGTGCAGGATCATTCATTTCCCTTGCCCAAGGGAAGCATGCAGATTTTTATACTGGAAAAACCTACGAACTGTACACTATATCTAAAGAAACGCAATTAACCTTGTCGCGCTTCCCCCTAAAAATTGAAGTGATACGGGATTTGGTTAAAGACAGTGCTCGTTTTCGGAAAGATTTGAATCCATTAATTCAGCAACTCTGTAACGACTTAAGCAAAGACGGACCTCACTTTCAGCAAGCGCTGGGGCAATTGCAATCGGTGTGGCCTTGGTTTATTGCAGATGAGCAACAGGGGGCACAATTATGGAAGCAAACCCAATTGGAATATACTGATGCCAATCTGGAAGAAATTCATGTGAAATTGGTTTCATTGGTAAACAACAATTGGTTTTTTGAGGTAGAATATTCCTTTCGACCGGGAGATCGTAGATTTAATAACACACAGCTTAAAATAAGTCTGCCTTTTTGGCTGCCAACTGATGGGAATAAAATTCTCCCCTGGGATGCTGGATTGCAAAAAAAACATTGGGATGAAATTGCGAGGGTGGCCCTGCCTTATTTGATGGAAGAAAACGCATTAAAAGAAGTAGACAATAAAGCTTCGAAATACGAAAAGGCTTATGATGAGCTCCCTTATCCGCAACGGCTAACACCCTCTCAGGAAAAACTAAAGGCGTTTTTCTCAAGTAATGCTCCAGACCCAAAAACATGGGTGGATTGGAGTAGCGCCCGAGCCGTACCTTGTGGTTGGGGAATTGCTATTTTCTTCCCACAATACAGTCCCTCGAGCCTTACCTTTGAGGTTGATCGGGCCGGAATATTTTTGCCCTTCTCGGAGTTGAATGCAACCCTATTCAAAAACACGCGACTCAACCATTTTTTCAAGTTAGAGGCCAGGCCAACGAATATTTCTGAAACTCGCTTGACCCAGACCTACTTTTTCTACAACACCAGTCCAGACCATGAATGCATCAACGAAATAGCCAATCGTGCAAAAGCAAGAAAGGTGGATTTTGTAGAATCGCATCTTTCGTCTAGGGGGGACACCAATGTGGTGCGTCATCATTACAGGAAATACAATGAATCGGGGCAATTGGTGGAAGACAAGGTCACTGACAAAGACGACAACTTCATCACCAAAACAGAATGGGATTATGATGGTGATGGCCGGTTGGTGTTGGAACATAGGATTGGCACCTCAGATGAAAAAAAAGTAATTCATGATTACAACCAGCAGGGCAATTTGGTTAAAACCACCTCTATGAGTAATTACGGTTCGAATTGGGTGTCTGCCGCATTTAATGGCCAATTTGCGTACGTAATGTCTTATAACCCAGAGTTTGAATTTCCCGAAAACCGTCAAATTAGGGTGGATGGACATGACATAATCCTGCCGGAATTCACCATTCATATAGATGAAAACGGACGGTGCGTGGGAACCAGCAGCCGAGATTACCACGGCCAAAACCAGATCTACCGCAACGATAGAGGCTGGAAAACAGAGCAATATCAAGACCATGACCGCAGCCAAACTTTTTGGATGTACAACGAGGATAGTCAGCTTACGGAAACCCGTTTTTACCGTGACAATAATCTCCAACTCTATTTAACCTGGCACTATTCGGATTCTGGCCTCTTGCCCGATTACGTGCATGAAATTCACAGCCAAGGCGGAAATACACGGGAGGAGATCTGTCGGTTTATTTGGGAGTGACTCCCGTTTTTGCAGACTCAGAGTTAGCTAGCTCAGTTCATAAGATTATTTGAGAGGATGTCATATATCGAATCAACTGAGTACAGGGCTTAATAGATTCAACATTTTGATAGCCGAAGTAAAGACCAATTTTAATCACAATTCTCAGGAAAGCAAGCTTAAAAAAAAAGGTATTTACGAGCAATTGAGCTAATTACAGGCTTTGGTGAGATAATTCAAGGACTAGGGAAAAAATTCCTGGTGAAGGCAAGCATGCCTGAGTTTTTTAGGATTACATCCAATTCTGATTTAAATCAAAAAATACCTCTCCAGTTTAAGATACCTTGCCGGTAAAATTTAAACTAAAATACGTGAATCATTTGGTTTTCCGTCAACTACCAAAGGTGCAAGGTGCTACCACCAATTAATAGAAAAGATATGAGGCTTTGTTTCTTATTTATAACACTGTTGAGTTTTGCATTAAAACTCATTGGCCAGGGGGAATTT
>JBMYJC010000072.1:0-7902 GCA_049594055.1 Luteibaculum sp.
TTCATATCCTTTGCTGACGCGGATCTAGCTACTCCACTTTCCGAAATCGTTCGGCTTTCAACTTTCCTTCGCGATTCTCCTGAAGTCCAAATGGCTTTTGGAATACGTTTACTGAAAATTGGATCCCAAATTGAAAGGAAAAACACCCGGCATTATGGCGGAAGGGTAATAGCCACTTTGATTAGCATGGCTCTTAGACTTCCGATTTACGACACCCAGTGTGGGGCAAAGGTTTTTAGAAACTCTGAGTATCTAGATTTTATTCTGAACAAACCTTTTACAAGCAGGTGGTTATTTGATGTTGAAATCTTCTTCCGTACCATAAAGTTTGCCGGAGGGAGAAAAGCAGCAATGAACATACTTCACGAGGAACCTCTTTTGCAGTGGACAGAAATGGGGGATTCCAAAGTAACTTTGATGGATATTTTAAAAGTCCCCTATGAAATACTTAAGATTAATCGGCAATATTAACCCAGCAAATGTTTTGCGTAAATACGACTGGGCAGTAATACTTGTCATTTTCTGTGCGTTTTATATCCAGTTTGATCTTCTAGAATATATCCAGCGGGGACCCTTTTCAATTCACGCTTGGAGGCAGTCTGATTGTCTCTCCATGGCTTTAAACTATTATCAATTTAATCTGCCGCTTTTAGAGCCACAAATCCACCATCTTTTAGGTGGGGAGGGTAAAGCCGTTGGAGAATTTCCCATTTTATACTTTTTCGTAGGGCAGTTGTACCACATCTTTGGGCCTAACGTGCTTGTATACCGTGTAGTTTGGCTTCTCATTACCTATTTCGGAATCCTATGTCTGTACAGGTTTTTGCTCCAAGTGAGTAAGAATACTTTTGGTAGTATTTTGGGGGTGATTGCAATTATCGGAATACCTATTTATAACTTCTATTCCGTTAGTTTCATTTCGGATGCTGTATCGCTGTCCATAAGTTTCATTGCCGCATATTTTGTGCTTCGGTATATTGATTCAAGCCGACTACTCCATTTAATATTCTTCTTTATACTTTTTAGCCTTTCTGCATTGCTTAAAATTACCAGCATTGTACCCTTTTTAGCCGCACTAGGTGCAGCTTGCCTTTTCCTTGTATTGGATAAAGGATTTAGGAAAAATTATTTCAAGAAAATATCGTATCTCTTTTTAGCCTTTACATTATCTGGCTTGCTAGTTTTTGGATGGTACAGCTACGCTAATTACTACCAAGAAATGCACAACACCACCTATTTTTTCCTTACAACCAATTCCTTTTGGGACACGGATCCGGAGATACATCGTGAGATATGGAAGAACATTAAAGACAAACTATACCCCTTTAATATCGCTTCTATTTTAATTTTAAGTGCTCTCGCTATATTCTACCTTACGGTCAGAAAAAGATTCCTTGTTGCTTCAATAATTTTCATAACCCTAATAGGCCTTGGCGGCTGTGTTTTTATCTGGTTTGGTCAATACCAGTACCACGACTACTACCTAGTCCCTTTTTTGGGAATTGTACCTCTGGTAGTGTGCTTTGCGTGGTTATTCTTTCAAGAGGCATTTATTCCTAGTTATAAGAAATTCTTGATTCCTTTCTTAGGAGCAATAAGCGCATTTGGAATTTTCCATTTGGGTGGAAAAAAAATGAATGAGCGCACCAATGGATACTATGCCTGGGACTATACTTCTCGCTTTGAGCAGGTGGAAGGATTGTCTGAGTATATGAGAGATCTAGGTTTTAAGGCGACAGATAAGGTAATTTCCGTCCCAGACCCAAGCCCAAATATCTCGCTCTATTTACTTAATGTAAAGGGAATTACCAATGTGTACGGCAAGAATAAGAGTGAAGACACATTTCGGGAGTCCCTTGAATATGGGGTCACCCATGTTGTTGTCCTAGATTCTAATTATTTAAATGAATTCGATTTTATAAAGGCCTATTTGGGAGAGAAAATGGGTGAAAAAAACGGCGTTAGCATTTACCCCATCCAAGGAGTAAATTAAAGTTTGTCCAACTTTATTTCCCCAAGGTCTAAGGTTTTAATTCCGTTTACCTCTATTGCCGCATTTGGGTCACAATCCCTCTTAATACTTTCAAATCCTGGCGCAGAAATTATCCAATGGTAGTATTCAAATGGTCCAAATAATTCAAAAGTACCATCCGACTTACAGTATGATGCGTAACTTTTTTCCCACCATTGGCTCCATCCCATTATAACTCCTCCATCCAGTGGATTTCCAGATTGATCTAGTAATGTCCCCTTGAGTCTAAAATCAGAGAAACCCGAATAATTGTAGTAGTTATTGGGCTCGCGCAATGGAATATTGCCTTTTAGCATTTCCTCCTGATTGAGTTGCTTAAACACTTCACAAACCGGTTTTTCCCTCCGGTCAAAAACTAAATTGTTCTCTTCAATAACAGAATCTAATGCAACCAATCCCATTTTATCAGAAACTGGATCTCCCCAATCTACATCTTTGTATTGCCACCAACTAAATCCTATTCCTCCAGCTGCGATAGTTTGGTCAATTACCTCTCTGGCAAATTCCGCTTGCATTTCTTCGGTGGTTTCCCCTTCGGAGGCAATGGAGGTTTCACCTATGATCCAAGGTTTATCTATATAAGATTTATACCAGCGCATTTCATTTAAAACCTGGTTTGGCTCATAAGGGTATGGATGGAAGGATATAAAATCAACGGGTAGTAAACTGGCATCCCACTCAAATACTTCCTTAATTCCAGTTAAACCAATGGTGGTAAGATGATTTGGGACTGTTTTTTCAATCCATTGAGACCATCGATTAGCGATTTCTATTATATCTGTTTTAGGCCGTTCCAGCGTATCAAAATACAGGGGTTCGTTAAAAAGGTCCCAGGCTAGGATATTTGTATCTGTGTTAAACTCTGCAAGGTACTTTTGAAGAAAGTCCTCTGTGTACGCCAGGTCGGGTTTGGTTCGCACCAGATAAATTACTTTCAAACCCGCTTCATTGGCAAGTTTAAATAGCTCCTTTGTAGCCTTCACGTAAGAATTATAGTTCTCCTCCTCATCCAGATAAAACGATTTTCCAGAATCATTGCCAAATTGCGCCCACACCGCAAGGCTATTGGCCGACCAATCTATTGCCGCTTCTCCAAACTGTACAAGGCGTATGGAATTAAAACCCAACGATTTAATGTGTTGAAACTCAATTTTTAATTCCTGGAGGCAAGAATCTTTTGAGGTGTACCTGCTTTTTTGATTTCGATGATATTGCTTGAAGGCTGTGGGCCAGATTTCCTTGCCATCAGTTTGTGCCGATAGCATATAATTAACCACCACAGGAAAAAACCTTTTATCCTCGTCCCCTTGAACAAAACTTCCATTTTCAATCCTTATAAAAGCTTTAGGCACCTGCTTAGAAGCTTTATCATTTTGAATTGAACACATGCAAAGAAGCAAGCCAATCGCAAGGCAAAATAGAGCGCAAAAGTTGACTCCGGTTATGAACTTAAAATACTTCAAAACATCTACCATTAAAGCTTGAATAGACCATATTTAAGAATGCACCAAATAGCTCTGAAACCATCTTTGGCGCCAATTTTCTTACCATCCGCATAAGTTCTACCGTAGTAGGAAATACCAACCTCGTAGATTCTAATTTTTGGTACCCGAGATACTTTTGCCGTAACCTCTGGTTCAAAGCCAAACCTGTTTTCTTTCAGTTGAAGGCCTTTAATTATATCCGCCCTAAATAGCTTATAACAGGTCTCCATATCCGTTAAGTTGAGATTGGTAAACATATTACTTAAAAAGGTAAGGAACTTGTTGCCTATGGAATGCCAAAAAAAGAGTATCCTATGGGGATTTCCCCCCATAAATCTAGAGCCGTAGACAACATCTGCATTTCCTTCTAAAACCGGTTTAAGCAGCAGGTTGTATTCCCTGGGGTCGTATTCTAAATCTGCGTCTTGAATAATAATTAGATCCCCGGTGGCCTCCTTTATTCCCCGGTGTAGAGCCGCTCCCTTTCCCATATTTTTTGGTTGGGAAAAGTATTTAATATCTATATCTGGATTATTATCAACGTAGCGTTGGACAGCCTCTTCGGTATTATCCTTTGAGGCATCATTTACAATAACCAACTCCTTTTGAAGATCGCCATTTAGCTGAACTGCTTTAATGCGATCCAGGATAAGGTGGATGGTTTTGGCCTCATTAAAGGCCGGGATTACAATGGAAAATTTTTTCAAAATCAATGCTCATTTAAAGCTTAGAGCACCATCTCCTTCACATCAGAAGGAACTACCAATTTGCCGGCGGTGGCCTTCTTTACATCTTCAATACTCACTCCTGGGGCCGTTTCTCTTAGAATAAAGCCCTGCTTAGGATCTACATCTAAAACAGCCAAATTGCTTACAATGCGCTTAACACAACGCACCCCGGTAAGTGGTAAAGAACACTCGGGTAAAAGCTTAGATTCCCCTTCTTTATTGGTGTGCATCATGGCTACCACGATGTTTTCTGCTGAGGCAACTAAGTCCATGGCTCCACCCATTCCTTTTACCATCTTTCCCGGGATTTTCCAGTTGGCGATATCGCCTTTCTCACTCACCTCCATGGCACCTAAAACCGTCAGTTGTACGTGGCGACCTCGTATCATGGCAAATGAAGTTGCTGAATCAAAAAATACAGCACCCGGACGCGCTGTTATGGTTTCTTTCCCTGCATTTATTAAATCGGCATCAACCTCTTCCTCAGTTGGGTAGCGCCCCATACCCAGAATACCATTCTCACTCTGAAATTCTACGTTTATCTCGTCTGGAACGAAGTTGGCTACCAGGGTGGGAATTCCTATCCCTAGGTTTACATAATAACCATCCTTTAACTCCTTTGCGATTCTTTTTGCTATACCGTTTTTGTCTAATGCCATGCTTATTAATTATTTAATGAAGTAATTTATCAATGTACCAATGGGGTCCCATCGAATTTGAGCTATTTCACTAGTTTTTTAAGAGGATTAATAAAATCTTCTTCATTCCCATAATCAACTTCAGGTTCCTTTAGTTGATTTAGATTTTTAGAGGTACTTGAAATAATTTTAAAGATGATTAAACCTAGTTCTTCTGCCCGTGCCTTCAATTCCTCTTTAAACGGATACGATTCTGCGCGCTCACAAAGAATTAACCAATACCTAGTTTCTTCTAGTTCTTTACCTGCAATTTTTACTTTGTGCAGAAAATCTTGTCTACTTTCTGCATTCTGAGCTTCATGTAGATTAGCTCCTATTGATGTTCCTGATTTTAGCAATTGGTTCGCAACTACAAATTTCTTAAGACTTTCTAGTTCTTCGCAATATGTAATCAAACCAAGCGAAAAATCTATCGATCTCTCCAGTACAATGTTAGGTTTATTCATAGCTAGGTTTTTCGCAACCGCGAACCCATTGATTCATTTTCAGATGGGTAAATTAACTAATTGGCCACCGTTCTTTTCTCTATGCGTTTTTCGTAATTCTTGCCCTGATAAATACGCTGCACAAAAATTCCGGGTGTGTGAATTTCGTTTGGATCTAATTGTCCCAGGGGCACCAACTCTTCTACTTCGGCAACTGTTATTTTACCTGCCATTGCCATCGCTTCGTTAAAGTTGCGGGCAGTTGCCTTAAAAATCAGGTTTCCTGCCTCGTCACCTTTCCAGGCTTTTACCAAAGCAAAATCGGGTTTAAAAGCACGCTCCATTACATACATTTTGCCGTCAAATTCCCGCACTTCTTTTCCTTCCGAAACCTCGGTTCCGTAACCGGCAGGAGTAAAAAAAGCCGGTATCCCGGCTCCTGTTGCTCTGCAGCGCTCAGCAAGGGTCCCTTGTGGGATGAGCTCTACCTCCAATTCTCCAGACAACATTTGTCTTTCAAACTCGGCATTCTCTCCTACATAGGAAGAAATCATTTTCTTGATTTGACGTTTTTGCAGCAATAAGCCTAAACCAAAATCGTCCACTCCAGCATTATTAGAAATACAGGTTAATCCTTTTACCCCTGTTCTAACCAACTCTGAAATGCTATTCTCCGGAATTCCGCAAAGGCCAAAACCGCCAACCATCAAGGTCATGCCATCTTTAATCCCCTTTAAAGCCTCCGCCGGACCTGATACTACTTTCTTAATTGCCATAATTAAAATCGGGTTTGTCGTCAAAGTCTAAATCCTGACGCCTTTCTCCACAATCTAAGCTTATTCCAATGCTTTTTGTGGGAGCCTCAAAATCGCCTTTTGAAATTTCTATGTCTTTATCTCGATACACTCGGTTCATGTAGTATCCAAAAATGGGCAAAGCCATATTGGCACCCTGCCCCAAGCGGGTTGAAGCAAAGCGAATGGCTCTCTCCTCTCCACCAACCCAAACACCGGTAACCAAATCGGGGGTTAAGCCAATAAACCAACCATCTGAGTTGCTCTGCGTAGTTCCTGTTTTTCCTGCTATTGGATAGGGGATATTTCCGTAGGGTAAATCTCTTCTCAATCGGTTTGCGGACCCAAAATTGACAACGGCTTTTAGCATGTCAAGCATGATATAAGCTGTCCGTTCGTCTAATGCTTCATTGGTTTTAGGAATGGCATCATACAAAGGATTTCCATTTTTATCCTCAATCCTGGTAATAAAAATGGGCTCCAAATGCACACCCTTGTTAGCGAAAGTTGCATTGGCAGCAGTTATTTCCAAGAGGTTAACATCGGCAACACCTAAGCACAAGGAAGGAACAGGATCCAATCGGGTAGTTATTCCCAGGTCTCTGGCCAATTGGGCCACGGCCTCTGGTCCGTACTTCTTCATTACCCATGCCGTAATGTTGTTCATGGATTTTGCCAAGGCCTCTTTTAACGTAACCATTCCTCCGTATTTGCCATCGGAGTTTTTGGGGCAATAGCGCGGTTGACCTGCAGGCATATCGAAACAGGTAAGCGTGTTGGGAACTTGCAAACAGGGATCTAATCCTTCGCGGATACCCGTTGCGTAAACAAAAGGTTTGAAAGTAGATCCAACCTGATTTTTCCCCTGTTCTACGTGGTCAAACTTAAAGTGTTTGTAGTCTATCCCCCCAACCCAGGCCTTAACGAATCCTGTTCCCGGTTCTATGGAAACCATACCAGCTTGCAGGAATTTTTTATACAGCTTAATGCTATCCAAGGGACTTAAAATGGTGTCTATCTCACCTTCGTACCCAAAAATTTTCATGGGCACTGGTCTGTTAAAAATCACGGGTATGCTGTCGCGTTTAAAACGCTCTATTTCGGCTTCGCTTGGATTACAGCCTTCGCAATGAATAAAGGCATTTAACTCCTCCCGATAACGATCGGATCTTCGAATGGTCTGATCGATAAGCATATCCACATCGGCCTGACCCAAGCGCCAATCGTAAGCAATGCGGTCTTTGTTCCAACGGTCTCTTTTTTCTAATTCCCGGTTAAACTCGGGCTGTAATTCTTTGCTGAGGTGTTCTCTCACCGCAAATTCTGCATAGGCCTGCAAACGAGAATCTATTGTAGTGTAAACCTTAAGGCCATCCTCGTAAATATTAAAAGGCTTCCCTTCAGAATCGGTGATTTTATAGGCCCCTGTTTTCTCATCTTTGGCCGTAAGAATGTTCTTGAGTTTCAGTCTTAAAACTTCTCGGAAGTAAGGCGCCAAACCTTCAATATGGCTCACTTTGGTGGGCTTGAGACCCAGAGGCAAATTATTGAGGGAATCTAGCTCTTCCCTAGAGATTAAATCGTTCCGTTTCATTTGGTGGAACACCACATTTCTGCGCTGCTGAACCATATCTGGCCTGCGGAATGGATTGTATAAAGCAGGGTTTTTGGCCATTCCTACCAACATAGCCGCTTCGTGCAAGGCCAGAGAATCTGTTGAAGTAGAGAAATAGATGTTACT
>JBMYJC010000073.1:0-7846 GCA_049594055.1 Luteibaculum sp.
CTGTTTCCATATCTAACACGGGTAACCCATTACGATCTGTTATTAGGGTATTATAATTTCGGTTAAAAACAGAGCTATCTTTTATTCTTCCATTATGTTCAATTCCAGTCATAAATTCCCTATAAACGTAATTACCATTTTCCTCAATTTTCAGCTGTTCAAAAAGTGGTAAAAAAAAACTCAAGTCGGTGGATGATACAATGAAATTTTGACCTTCCTCCCTGGTCGAATAATCTCCAATAAATAAGTCGGCATTGCTAAGTAGGTTTTTGCCAGATCTGGATCCATGAAACTTATGCGTTCCACTAATGGCTCTATTATCATTACACTTCTCCGTTTTCGTATAATTCCAAGCGGTAGTTTGACTTACCCATAAACTATCCACGATACTACTATCCCGATTAGCATAGATCCACCAATTTCCTGGCTGAAATGCCCGCGTTATGGGCCGCACATTATCGAATATTTCAAAAGTTGCCTTCTCCTCACACTTCGTACATGAGGTCAAAATCAGCAAAGCAGCAGCAGCGTAAAAAGCTAATAGTTTCATGGTTTAAATTTTAAGGAGTTAAAAAAAAGCATCCTATATTCATTAAGCGTAAATACAAATTGCTCGGAAGCGGTTACGCTTAAGAATAAAATTTTCCCGTTTAAGACAAAACATTGTAAAAAACTTAGATTATAAGTTTCCGCTGCCTTGTAACGGTGGGTTATTTCATAACCTTCTCCTGTATTGTTTAATAGTCCACCAAGCAAGCGGATGGCTATGACTTTAAGCTGCAATAGCTCGCCTTTAACTCCTAACATTAAAGTATTTGGCAATGCCATTCCAAGGCCCAGAATACCACAGATTTTAATAAACTCTTCTCTTGTCATAAGGAAAATTACGCAGGGTGTTGCTTTTAAATTTGGCCAGATCTCGCGTGGCCAAAAAGTAGGTTTTTTAGAGCAACGATGGATTTTTCCACGTCAAGATTATAGCCAACATTTTTACGTTCTTTGCCCTCCAACATGAAACAAATTCCCAACTTTATTACGCTTTGCAACCTTTTGGCGGGCAGCTTATCCATTTACGCGGCAACCCAGGGTAATATGTTGTGGGCCGCTTATTTTATTTTTTTTGGAGCCATTGCCGATTTTTTTGATGGCTTGGTGGCTCGGGCAATGGGGGTTAGCAGTCCAGTTGGAGCTCAATTAGATTCCCTATCAGATTTGGTGAGTTTTGGACTTGCACCTGCATTTATTGCTCTGCATTTTTTTCAGGACGCACTTCAATTCCAGTTTCTAGCATTTTTAATTCCCCTCTGTGCAGCCATTCGATTGGCTCGATTTAATGTGGGAAAAGGTGGAGATGAAACCTACTTTTATGGCCTACCCTCTCCTGCTTGTGGGATGTTTTGGGCCTTTACCGCAATTGGCGGCATCCATTTTCTTCCTCAAGAAATGCAATCCATTTATGTAGGTCTCTGCATTCTTGGTACTGCTTTGCTTATGGTTGTACCCTTACGCATATTAAGCTTTAAGCTAAAATCCCTCAGCTGGCGTGCTAACGCAAGTCGCTACCTGTTTTTAATCTTGGCACTAATTATTATTCCCTTTGCGGGGTGGGCCTCACCGCCTATTATTTTAGTTTTGTACCTGTTTTGCTCCATAGCAGACAAGTATTATTCACCCAAAGCACTATGAAATTTAAAGCCGAAATAGATGTAATGCCCCTTGAGGCGCTTTTAGACCCACAAGGAAAAGCGGTTAGTTCTAGCATGAAAAACCTGGACTTAGCCATGATAACCAATGTGCGCATCGGAAAACACATTAGCCTGGAGATTGAAGCGAAAGATGAAAAGGAGGCCAACCAAAAAGTAGATGAGGCTTGCAAAAAGCTTTTGGCCAACCAGGTAATGGAATCTTACCAATTTACCCTTAAGGCTCAGTAGTCTCGGCCGGACTGAAATCCACCACCTTTAATACCCATTTACCCTGTTCTAAAGGGTAGTTGGTTTTAAAAATGTGCTTGATAGCCAGGTTTAAGCCCTCTCCCAACCCCAGTGCAATAAATGCAGAAGGATGAATGAGCGGTGCATCGTTGTTTACTATGCCGTTAAATGCGGAAATGGCAAAAAACAAGCGGCCAGCTGTTTTAATAAAGAATCTAAACGTTCGGGGTAATCGATTTTGGTCGTAATCCTTTTGCCAGGAGGTAATATCTCCATAGGCATAGGGAACACCATTTAAACGTATGCTGTCCTGCCCTATTTTGGTAATTAGGCCCTCATACAATTGAATCCCACTTGTGTCTTTGGCCCAAAAGGCAGCATCTTGATTTTCTATAAAACGATGCCGTTTTAGGCGCTTGCTATGCTCTATAATGATCATTTTTTGCGCGGATAATTCCCAAACACAAAAGAATAAACACAGCAGAATAAACAGGGTTTGGCGCATCAATCGGTTTTTCTTCTTAGCTCAAAATTCTTTCCTAAATATACCTTGCGAACTTGCTCATCGGCTGCTAAATCCTCGGCAGTACCGGCCTTTAAAATCCTTCCTTCGAAAAGCAAATAAGCATTGTCGGTTATGGAGAGTGTTTCTTGCACGTTGTGATCGGTGATTAAGATACCGATGTTCTTTTTGGTAAGTCCCTTAACAATCTGCTGAATGTCTTCCACCGCAATGGGATCTACCCCTGCAAAAGGTTCATCCAGCAGAATAAACTTAGGATTGGTGGCCAAGGCTCTGGCAATTTCCGTTCTTCTTCTCTCCCCTCCCGAAAGAAAATCACCTCGGTTGGTTCTAATGTGCTGCAAACCAAATTCATCCAACAAGCGCTCCAGATCCTCCTCCTGCTGCTGCTTACTTTTTCCAGATAGTTCTAGAATGGCCTTGAGGTTATCCTCCACACTAAGTTTTCTAAAAACCGAAGCCTCCTGCGGCAAGTAGCCAATTCCTTTTTGTGCCCTTTTGTACATGGGCTCGCGGGTAATCTCTTCTTCGTCCAAATAAATTTTTCCTTCGTTGGCTTTTACCAAGCCCACAATCATATAAAAGGACGTGGTTTTACCTGCTCCGTTTGGTCCTAGCAAACCAACAATCTCGCCTTGCTTTACCTCCAAACTAACGCCTTTAACCACATGGCGCGATTTGTACTTTTTTACCAGACCCTCTGCTCGAAGAATTGACATGCTAAAATTGTAATTGAATTTTTGCCCTTATTCCAAACTTTACAATGTTGGGGTTATCTAAATAACTCAAACGCCAAAGCGCATCAATACGCAAAAACTTAAGAATGTTTTCTACCCCCACTGCCGCCTCCAAAAACGGTTTGTTTCGCTTAAACGTATTAATTCCGTCCGATAAAACTAAGGTTTCTGAGTTTTGTGGATTATAAGTACCATAGGCCGCTTTTGCAGAAACCACCTCACGCCACTTTAACTTTTTAAGCAGCGGAATTCGGTTTAAAAACAAACCTCCAAAATGATGAGTTCCCGAAAGCGTCACAAACTGGTCGCTAACAAATTCAAAAAAGTTCATGGTGTTAAAGGCTAGGTCATCGTAAAAGAAGGTTTCGTTTCCTTTGTGGATTTCCAGCAATGGATAGGGCGCCTTTCCGAAAATCTTGCCCGCCTCCACCCTGGCCTCGGTATATCCAAAATAACCCAGACTTATTTGGTCTGAGATGGTAGCATAGAGACGCGAGTAGTTGTAATCGTTATTAAAAACCCCCGGTAAACTTTTTGCAAACTGCACTTCCAATACCGGGTAATCTGTACCTAAACTAATCCGGTCAAATTCACCAGACACATAGCGCTCCTTGTATGCAAAGCGCGTGTAAAAGGCAATTTCGGTGGTGTTAATTTGACTTTTTGGAATGATCTGTCCCTCGGGCCCACGCTGTTCGTAGGTTAAAGCACCTTTCGGTAACATTTCCCGATAGCGGAATATCAATCGATTACTCAATCCGTAAAACCACTCGTGCTCGTAATACCCCTCATACTGGGTAACAAATGTGAGTTTGTTTGCCGGATTCCTCCGTAGAAAGGAGGAGAAAACGTTATCGGTCTGAAAGGCGTTCTGGCTAGTTCCCAGCTGCTCTAAATCCTTAAAAAAACTGAGCTCGAAAAAAGAACGCGGATTTTTGCTGGTAAAAACAAAGGCACTGGCACCATACTTAAAGCGATCATCTCGCAAACCATAAGCCCCATAAGTAGAAAAGGCCACACGGGTACTGAATTTGTTGGATGTTCTAACGCCCAGTTTAAAGCGGTTTCCTTCCACAGGGTTAAAACTGTACAAGGTGTAGTAAGGTCCAAACTCCAAATTCCCTACCACCTTGTACCCCGTGAAAATTACATTGATAATGTCGAGGTATGTCTGGAAACGCGGCACTTCCTTCAAACTGTCCACCATAAAATAGATGGCCTTCTCGTTGTTCCCCAGTTCCTCGTGCCGGTTTTCTCGCCAAAAGCTCTCGTCTTTTTTATTGGCGCCATCGGCCACTTCTACCGTATTCACGGTGCTGTAGAATTCATCAGGGAGTTTCTCGTTTATTTGGTGATTTCTGTAGGTTGCCGTTTTCCTACCGTAAAGTCCCATCACTTTTTCTCCCAGCGTAAAATCTACCAACAATTGGTCTTTGGTTAACATCCAAACCTCGGGCTCTACCTGGTCAAAAATCTGGGTTACTTCAAAACCTTGAATGAAGTTAATGTTCGCCTCTTTGTTAATCCTGCCATTAAACTCCTTGATAGCATAAGTGGTATCGTGGATAAACAATTCTCCGTTGTAAACTGGATCGTTCTCCCGTTTCGGGATAAACTTAATGTGGTAACACCAATAGTTGTCTTTCCACAAACTATCTACCAAATAGTACTTGTAAAAGGCAAATCCGCTGTTTGAAATTGGACTGATAAAGGGCTTTCCAAAAACGCTGATGTTGTTGTCGTAGACGTTTACGTTCTGGTACATATCACCCAAAAACTGACTAACCGATTCGTTCTCTATTCCAGAAACCTTAACGGCTTCTATATTCTCCTTTTGTGCTTTTGGATTTTTGCGGTAATAGATTTCCGATATGGTCTCGGATAAGAATATGGGGAGATAATCTTTCTCGGCCGTAGTATCGATGTAATCGAAAATAAATTCAAATGGGCGGAAGGCTTTTCGCTGCTTAAATTCCTCGGTAACGTTATTGAGGTCAAACTCTACCTTGTTATATACTTCGTATGAATAGGAAGCCAGCTTCTCCCGGTCGTTAATGGGTTTATTTTCAATAACCTTTCGGATAATGGGGTGGGCAGGATTTTCAGCATCCTTATCGGGCCGTACTTCCACTTCCATTAATTCTATACCTGCCCGCAAGGGCAAGTCTATTTTTTGCTCAATATCCTTGGTTACACCCAAGGTAAGCGGAATGTAGCCTACAAAAGTTGCGGTTATTGAGTCTGATGCATAATAGCTCTTAAGCGTGTAGTTTCCATCAATATCCGAAGTAGTTCCAATCTTAGTGCCTTTAAATGAGATGTTTACATAAGGCAAGGGCTCATTAGTAACCGAGTCATAAACCTTACCCTTTACAATGGTTTGCTGCGCCATTGTTGCTAATGCAGATAGCACCAAAGCAAAAACAACAAGGCTTTGCTTTATCAATCTAGTAACAAGAGGGTGGAAAAACGGGCTAATAATCTTCGGCTTTTTCTATTCGCTTGGCAACAATAATGCTTATTTCGTATAGAAGCATGAGGGGAATAGTTACTAATATTTGGCTCCATACATCCGGCGGAGTAATAATAGCTGAGAGAATTAGTACCACAACCACCGCGTGTTTCCGATACTTACGCAAAAAGGCGGGTGTTATGATGCCCAACTTCGCTAAAAAATACACCAACACCGGTAATTGAAAGACCAATCCGTTTGCCAGCGTTACTGAGGTAACCGTTGAAATAAATGAATTTAGGGTGATGGAATTAGCTACATCTGAACTGATGGAATAAGTAGCCAAAAACTGAATGGAGAGTGGAGCAATTAGAAAATACCCGAATACCACTCCGATCATAAACAGAAAGGATGTCCAAAATACAATCCCGCGACTGGTTTTAATCTCCCTTTGAGAAAGTCCAGGCGAAATAAATTTCCAGATTTGGAAAAAAACGTAGGGAAACGCAATTATAAAACCAGCTATTAAAGACACTACAATATGCGTAGTAAACTGGCCGGCCATATTGATATTTTGGATTTGCAGCTTGTAATCTGCTAAACACAATGCATCGCCCAAACCTATTTTTTCGCCCAAGGAACAAAGGGCTCTGTAGGTGATAAAATTCTCCGATTTGGGCGCTAGAATTATCTTGTCAAAAATGAAGGACTTGGCAGAAAATGCCGCAATGGCTCCCACTACCACAGAGATCACAGCTTTAATCAGACGCCAACGTAACTCCTCTAAATGTCCAAGAAAAGACATCTCTCTATCCCGATCAGTCATGCTAGAATATTCCTTCTTTAATAATATCGTGGATGTGAATCAAGCCCACTAATTTTTGTTGCTCATCCAACACAGGTAACTGCGTAATGTTTTTGCTTTCCATTAACTGAAAAGCTTCGTAGGCAAGCATTTCAGGAGAGACAAATTTGGGATTTCGCGTCATAATATCGCGGGCTAAAATACGATCTAAACTGTCGAATTTTTCCAGCATTCTTCGGATATCCCCATCGGTAATAATCCCCAGCATTTCATGGTGATCCTGTACAACCACTGCTCCCAATCTACCCTCAGAAATTTTTACAATAACTTCTTTCCATCCAGCACTAGGAGGTACAGTAGGCAAAGGGTTGTCCTTACCCAAAAGATCTTGCACCTTTAAGTAGAGCTTTTTACCCAAAGCCCCTCCTGGATGGTATTTTGCAAAATCCGACTCATTAAATCCCTTTAGCTGCATTAAAGTAACCGCCAAAGCATCGCCCATAACCAATTGGGCCGCTGTGCTAGTTGTTGGAGCTAAATTATTAGGGCAAGATTCTCTTTCAACGCCTGTATTTAGGGTGTAGTCGCAATGTTTTGCCAGGAAACCCTGCATATTCCCGGTCATACCAACCGTGGTATTCCCCATTTCTTTCAGGTAAGGTAAAAGGACTTTAATCTCTGGAGAGTTTCCACTTTTGGAAATAAGCATCACAATATCATTGGGTTGCACCATGCCTAAATCTCCGTGAATAGCATCAGCAGCATGTAAAAACAAAGCGGGTGTTCCAGTAGAATTAAAGGTGGCAACCAGCTTCTGGCCAATTAGAGCGCTTTTTCCTATTCCGCTAATTACCAAGCGACCAGTACTTTTAAAGCACAAATCCACCACCGCTTCAAAATTGTGGTCCAGCAGATTTTTCAGTTTCAAAACCTCTGAAGCAACTTGCTCAATGGCTTTAGCCGCAATATCAATGCTGTTGTTGCCGTTGTTCATGCAATAAAATAATTGGCAAAGATGGAAATTTAGTAGCGTACACTGAAAATGTCCTATCTTTAAACTTATTTTTTCGTAGAACGCTCAGAGCAGAGAGACCTTAAATGATTACCCAACTTAATTCTCCCAAAGACGCCTTAAAGCAATTCTTTGGCTTCGATTCCTTTAAAGGGCAACAAGAAGATATTATCAAGTGCATTTTAAACGGGCAGCACACCTTTGTAATTATGCCCACTGGAGGTGGTAAATCTATGTGCTACCAGTTGCCTGCTCTTATGAGCGAAGGTTGCGCAGTAGTAGTATCGCCCCTAATTGCACTAATGAAAAACCAGGTGGATTCCATTCGCGGATTTAGTGAAGATGACAGCGTGGCACACGTTTTAAATTCTTCTTTAAATAAA
>JBMYJC010000074.1:0-7839 GCA_049594055.1 Luteibaculum sp.
GCTATGGCTTTTACAATATCTCCAGTGTAGCGAATTCCTCCATCTGCGATTACGGGAACGCCTGTGTGCTTGATAGCATCAGCGACCATCATTATTGCAGAAAGTTGAGGTACCCCTACTCCTGCAATAACACGTGTGGTGCAAATAGAACCCGGGCCAATACCCACTTTAACAGCATCTGCACCCGCATTTACCAAGTCGAGGGCCGCTTCTGCCGTGGCTATATTTCCAACCACTACATCGATGTGCGGGAATTCTTTTTTCACCATTTTAAGGGTTTCCAAAACCCCTCGGCTGTGTCCGTGCGCTGTATCAATAACAATGGCATCGGCACCAGCATGGGTGAGGGCAGAAACACGCTCTAATATATCTGCCGTAACGCCAACAGCAGCAGCAACTCGCAATCTTCCAAACTGATCTTTACAGCTGGTTGGATGTTCTTTTACTTTAATAATATCCCTAAAGGTGATTAGGCCGACCAAGCGGTTTTGATCATCCACTACGGGGAGCTTCTCGATTTTGTGTTCCTGGAGGATTTGCTCAGCTTCTGATAGATCAACTGCTTTTTTGGCGGTGATCAGATTTTCAGAGGTCATGATTTCAGTAACCGGGCGATCGGCTCTTTTCTCAAATCTCAAATCCCGGTTGGTAACAATACCAATGAGTTTGTTTTCTGCATCAACCACAGGAATTCCGCCAATCTTGTTGTCGGACATGATTTTTAATGCATCGTGAACCAGGGCATCGGCAGGTAGTGTAATAGGGTCTTGAATCATTCCAGATTCTGAACGCTTTACCTTTCTTACCTCTGCTGCTTGCTGATCCAGAGGCATATTCTTGTGCACTACTCCAATTCCACCCTGTTGAGCGATGGCGATAGCGAGTGCAGATTCGGTAACGGTATCCATGGCCGCTGAAACTACCGGAGCGTTCAGCACAATGTTTTTCGAAAACCGTGTTTGGAGGGTTACTTCCCTTGGAAGTACCTCGGAATACGCGGGTACTAAGAGTACATCATCGTATGTAAGTCCGTCTCCTAAGAATTTATTGTTTGAATTTACACTCATAATAAGGAACTGTGGCTCTGTAAATTCGGGCAAAAATACCACTTTAATTTGTACTGACGAAAGGGGGAGCCCCTCCTAAGCTCCCAGAAGTGAAAGCCCCTCCTAACCTCCCCAAAGGGGAGGAACTTAGCTCGCTCTTCGAATAACCAATTAAGCGGTTAATCAAATCACCAAAAAAATCAATTAATCAGCTATTTAATTAACCAATAACCAATTAAAAAATTCACCAATCAGGCCCATGGATTCCAGATCTCAGTATGACTAATCCTTTTGATTGTCAGCATTGTAAATACAATTCGTTTCGTCTGAAATGCAATTTCGCTTCGCTACGAGCTACGAGCTACGAACTCTGAACATTTTTTCCCTTTCAGCTTCTGGCTTCGAGCTTCTAGCTCCGAGCTTTCCTTCCAGCTTGGCCCTTTTAGCTTTCAGCTATTCAACTTCTCAGCTTTTCAAATTATCAGCTTTTCGCTTTGGCTCCTAGCTTTGCCCTAGTGCTCTTATATCCCTCTGATTCTTTGAATGGCTGCCTGGTAATCGGCAAGTAATTCGTCCACCACTTGTTGGACGCTTTTTATTTCATTGACTGTGGAGATGATCTGGCCAATTTCGAGTTCGCCCTGATTTAAATCGCCTTCAAACATGCCAGCCCTTGCTCGGCCTTTTCCTAATAACTGCAATAACTCCTCTTTACTAGCACCGCGCTTCTCCGCGCTTTTTACTGCTTCAAAAAAATCGTTTTGCAATAGTCGAACCGGATTAAGGCTTTTCAGCGAAAGAAAGGTTTCACCGCTTTGAGCCGCGATTAATCGCTGTTTGTAAAGTTCATGGGCCGAAGATTCTAGGGTGGGAACAAAGAGGGATCCAATTTGCACGCCATCAGCACCTAATGCTAGTGCTGCAGCTATAGCTGCCCCAGAGCCAATACCTCCTGCTGCTATGACAGGTATGGATAGCTTATTTCTTAATTCTTGAAGAAGGACGAGGGTTGTGCTTTCTTCCCGACCGTTGTGACCACCTGCTTCAAAGCCCTCTGCAATCACCGCATCCACACCGGCTGCCTCGGCTTTTAAAGCAAATTTCAGACTGGAAACTACGTGTAAAACCTTTATTTCATGCTTTTTAAGCGTTGCTGTCCAAGTTGCTGGATTGCCAGCAGAGCTTATTACAATAGGTACTTTGTACTTAATTATTAAATCTATTTGTTGGTCAATGTTCTTATAAATCAAGGGGATATTACACGCATAGTTATAGCCCTTGCAGTTTTTTTGCATGGCTATTAAATGCTCTTCCAGAATCTCGGGATTCATACTCCCAGCCCCCAGCGTTCCTAAAATTCCACTCTTAGAAGCAGCGCATGCTAGTTTCCAACCCGATACCCAAACCATACCTGCTTGAATTATCGGATATTTTGTACCGCTTAACGTAGAAAATTTTGTTTCCATTAATTTTACGATATATTTATCTCCAAGGTCTTGAAAAAGATTATGTTTGTTATCCAAAGCCGCACTTGCAAAGCTATTCGAATGAAGCACATTTTTACTCGCCTTTCATTTATTGTATTAGGATTAATGCTTTTGGTTCCCTCTTTAGGCAATGCCCAAAACTATAGGCTGGAAGCCGGTCTTATGTTGGGGGGAGCAAATTACCTTGGAGACATTGGAGGAAAGTTTTTACCTAGAAGAGATTTTGTTGCCGATATCAAACTAAGAGCAACTGGACCCTCAGCAGGTCTGTTTGTGCGTTATGCCCTTACACCAAATATTAATGTTTCAGGTCACTACCAATGGGGTAGGATAGGCGGGGCTGATAGCTTGAGTACTAATCCACCCAGAAGAACAAGAAATCTAAGTTTTAAGAACAACATCATGGAGATTGGTGGTGTCTTGGAGTTTGAGTTCTACGAGAATTATAATGTAGGGAGAAACAGAAGATATCGCGTTGATTTTACTTCTTACGGTTTTGTTGGGGTAGGATATTTTACACACAATCCAACAACCGAAATTAGAGAAACAATTAATGGTCAAACCTTTTCCGGGGTAATAGACCTAGCGCCACTTCAAACGGAGGGTGTTTCTTATGAATTATCGGGTTTAGCACTGAATCTAGGTTTTGGAGTTTACTGGACGGTGGATAGAAACTTTAGAATTGGTGCGCGCATGGGAGTTCGTACTACACAAACTGATTATTTGGATGATATTTCAACGGTTTATAAGGATCCCAGAACATTTCCAGAAACTCCACAGGGGCAGCTAGCAGCTGCGGTAGCTATTAGAGCAGATGAATTAGAAGATCCTGCTTATATTCCAGAAGGGGGTGATATTCGCGGAAATCCTGATTATGATGATAGCTACGTATTTGCTACACTAGATTTCAGCTATGTTTTTCGTGGAAAAGGAGGGAAGTTTAAAAGAAACTTTCACAATGGTTACAGAAGGTCTGGAGGAAAGAGAACCAAGACTTCGCGTTTCTTCTCTTTCTAGAGCTTGATATTTAACGTTTTTTTAAGTCCCGTTTTGGATCATTTCAAAACGGGATTTTTTTTATCTCTCCAGTATTATTTACTGGCTAAGAAATTGGGTTGAGACTGATTTTCTGCACTTCCCCGAAGTCCCATCCCGAAAGCCCTCGGGGGATGGTTCGGGTTCTAGTTTGTTGCTATTGGATTCCAGATCTTCACTACTGACGAATCCTTTGGATTGTTAGCATTGTAAATACAATTTGTTTCGTCTGGAATGTAGGTTGGCTTCGCTACCAGCTCTCAGCTCTCAGCTCTGAGCTCCGAGCTTTCCTTTTAGCTTGGCCCTTTCAGCTTTCTCCTTTCAACTCATCAACTCATCAACTTTTCAGCTTTTAAGGCCCCACCTAGCCTCCCCGAAGGGGAGGAACTTAGTTCATGGGTCAAATCACCAATTCACCGAATAAGCATATCACCAAAAAGGAGACTCTTTAGGTTGTTCTCAGTAACAGGATGCTTCCCTCCGAGCTCTCAGCTCCGAACTCTGAACTTCCTTTTAGCTTTCAGCTTGGCGCTTTTAGCTTTCTCCTTTTCAACTCATCAACTCATCAACTTTTAAGCTTTTCACTGATCTTCTCTAATCCCTCATCCCTAATCCAAACTTCATCTTCTCAATTTCTGGCTTTGCCTTTTGCTTTAAGCTTTAGCCTATCACCTTCTCAATTTTTCAAATGATCAACTTCTCATTCTGCTTCTAGACACCACTTTGGCTTATTATGCTCCCTACCTGTAATTCATGCTCTTTTATTCATGTCTAACCTAGAATTAATGTCAATCGGTCGTTTATTAAAAAAAATGCAACGATAAGTTGTACTGAACATTCACTTTTTCTTCTATCTTGGTATTCATCTTCATTATGTGGTTTTGAAGATCACCACCAACCAAAACCTTTTATGGAGAGTGTTTAACCAAGTTTTTTGAACCTGTTTGCTATGAAAAACTTTACCACTTACCCAAAATCCCTCCTTGCTACAATTATTTTATTTATTGGGCTTTCGGTCTATAGTTCCTCAATTGCACAGGATACTATTCCACCCCAGGCAATATGTAAAAACGCTGTATTGGAGTTGGATAACAACGGTCAGGCTAGCTTAACAGCAGCCATGATAGACAATGGGTCCTATGATGAGAACGGAGCGGTGACCTTTGAATTATCTCAAACGGAATTTGGATGTGACCACGTTGGGGCAAATACCGTTAGTTTAATAGTTCGCGATGCAGCTGGAAATGCTTCCACTTGCACAGCCACGGTAAACGTTGAAAACACTGATATAAACCTTCTTGTACAGGAGGGATTTGAAATTTTGATAAAATCCAATGTGGTTTTTGAGAATGACTTTGAAAACCCATTCCACACCAACTTTAAGAACTGTGCTCCAGATTTTGCTCAAAACCTGGTAAAGGAATTGTACGGAGATATTTTTGATCAGCAATGGACGGTAGAAACCATGCAAATCAACGGCCCTGCGGGACAGTATCATGACCCACAAGGAGTTGGTGGAGATTATTGTCTGGGAATGTTAGGTAGAATCCAGGATGATAAAATCGCATTTACTTTCGATCGCAAAGACCTGGATTTTGTAAACCTAAGAATGGATGTTTCTGCTATTGATGTGCCCAAATGTGGAGGGCCATTTGGTGTTAACGTTCCCAAATTCAATTTTAAATTATACAACACCCCCTCAGGTGTTTGGAACTTTAATAAACCCGGAACCCTGCTGGATGAAAAAAATGCCCAGGGAACGGTTCCCGGTCCTACACCCTACACTTTTAATTGGCAGGAAATACAAGTTGGTTTTGACGCATCAGGCGCCACTAACGGCTTTGTTACCATGGTAATAGACCAGATCTTTTCATCTGGATATGCAGCACTTGATAATTTTTTAATCTCATCCTCAACAGATACCGCTAAATACACGAATCAGGTTTTAGTAACCGAGGGTCAAACGGCCTGGTTACGTGGCTCCTTTACTCCAGGCATAGCCAAGAACGCTACTATCTACTCTAGTATTGGTACTGCTACCATTGATAACGAAAATGGAACCTGGTATTGGGAATATGCGACCACAGATGGTCCAAACGAAACCCAAGATGTTGAGTTAACCATCAGTAACGCCTGCCAATCAGAGAGCTTCAACTTCGAGCTTATTGTTTCTAATGTTGCTCCCGAATTAGCTAGTCCTATCCAATCTTCAACTCAGGAAGATTGCAATTACATCGCATTCACAGGTAGTTTTTTTGATCCTGGATTGGATACCATCAGTATATCGGCCACGGAGGGAACAGTTACCTGGCAGGGGCAAAAAGAAGGAACTTGGGTATGGACCTCAGACTCTTTATACCTGCCCGGATCTCATAGCGTCCTGCTTGAAGCAGTGGATGAAGATGGCGATGCCTCTAGCTTGGAAATTTCTTTTTCGGTTGGAGCCTACAATTCTGGATTGAGCTGTTCTGACATAAGCCTTGACCTGGATGATAATGGAAACGCAAGCTTAAGCGTAGAAAATATTTGGCAAGCAGATGAACCCTGTAAAATAGAAAGGGTTTGGCTTTCTAAAACAGATTTTTCCTGTTCTGAAGCTGCCCAGCAAAGTGTAGAGATATACGCAGAGGACTACACGGGAAATATTGATACCTGCTCATTTTTAGTGAACCTAAACCAACAAGCCCTAAGCTTGGATTTTGAAACTAGCAATTACAATGGCTATGGAGTTACTTGTCCAGGAGCTTCTAATGGGTTTATTGCGGTAAATACAGCCAATGCCTGCGGGGAGGTAACCTATACTTGGTCAGATGGACAAAGCGATGCCACTCGCACTGGGTTAAGTGCAGGAGAATACACGGTTACTGTCATAGATGCCTCAGGGGCGACATCCTCCCAGGTAATCAACTTAAGCGCTCCCAGTACCATGAACCTAAGCATTACGGGTGAAGCAACCGTTTATTTGGGTTATGCACCTGCCGAGTGTTCTGATCTGGTAAGTACCGTAAGCGGTGGAAACGCACCTTACACCTATAAATGGAGTACGGGTAGTTCGAGCGCTAGTATTAATGTTTGTCCAAAAAATACCAGCACATACACCTTAACAGTTACCGACCAGAATGGATGCTCAGTTAGTGCTTCAAAAACGGTTTGTGTAATAGATGCCCGTGCCGGTGGTGGAGGGAAAGGAAAAGAGAAAGTTTATGTATGCCACAATGGAAAGGTTACACTTAGCATTCCAGATGAGGCGGTGATCAATGGACATTTGCAGCACGGATGTAGGTTAGGGCGCTGTTCGGATATTCCTTGTGAAAATAGCAGTAGTGAAGGAGTTTCGGCATTAGCTCAGAATGGAGGTGATCAAATGGCTGGCCTGGATTCTGATGAAGAAATAAGTAATTCGGAAACGGAAAGCAGTTTAACCTCCGCTGTTGATCAAAGTGTAGCTGACAAATCCAAGGAGGAAGCAATCGATTTAAATTTTTTCTCAGTGTATCCCAATCCTAGTAATGGTAAGTTTTTTGTGGGAGGAAATCAGGCTTATGGCGATGTGGAATTAAGGATAGCTGATGTATCGGGGAAAACCATTAAAAGCATTGCTGTAAAGGCAGATCCAATTTCTGGAGTTTACCGTGAAGAACTGAATTTGAACGACATCAAATCGGGGCTTTATTCCGTTAGCGTTCGCAGCGCGGATAGCGTAATCGGTTATCAGCAGATCACGATTTTGAAATAACAGGAAATAATTTTGTTGGAAAAGCGCGGCCAGAAACCGCGCTTTTTTTGCGCTCCGTTTTTTCTGCCTTCACGGCACCAAGCCCCTTCCTTTGTCTTGCCCTTCCGGTATTTGCTCCGAACTCAGGGCCATTATCATCACTGTCTTGGCTTTAGCGAAACAGTCATTCTGAGGAATGCCATTGGCATGTCGAAGAATCTCATTTCTAGGCCTTTGGTGAATGCAATAGACTCTTCATTTTACTTCGTAAAAATTAGAGTGACCGGGTGCTTTGCTACAAACTCTCCTCTCTAATCCCTCCTCTCTAATCTAGAGTTCCGCTTTCAGCTTGGCGCTTTCCGCTTTTCAGCTTCTCAAATCATCAACTTTTCAATATCCAGCTGGACAATGGATTCCGGATCTCACTCTGTTTCGTCTGGAATGCAATTTCGCTTCGCTACGAGCTCCGAACCTCCACCTTGGCCCTTTCAACTCATTAACTCATTAACTCATCAGCTTCTCAACTTTTCCTAACCCTTCGAGCTTTCAGCTTCGA
>JBMYJC010000075.1:0-4014 GCA_049594055.1 Luteibaculum sp.
GAAACTGTGGTAGTTTCGATCGGAGGTCAGGATAAATTGAGTGCTGGTGATTTAGGTAAGTTTACTTCGGCTTTTCAAGTATTGAATCCAGATTTAGTAATCTGCAACATGGATAAAGGCGTAAAGCTTACCATTGAGGTTACTATTGGTAAAGGGAGAGGATACAGACCTAGTGAGGAGAACCATATTCCAAACTCTCCAATTGGCACCATCTTCATCGATTCGATTTTCACACCTATTCGCAATGTTAAATACAACATTGAGAACTACAGGGTAGAGCAGAAAACGGATTACGAGAAGCTAAACATTGAGGTTATTACCGATGGTTCTATTGGTCCCAAAGCAGCACTTCAAGAAGCAGCTAAAATCCTTATCCATCACTTCATGTTATTCTCAGATGAGAAAATAACGCTAGAAGAGCCGGAAAAAACTGAAACTGAGGAGTTTGATGAATCATCTCTTCACATGCGCCAACTTTTAAAAACTAAGTTGGTTGATATGGATCTTTCTGTTCGCGCATTGAACTGCTTAAAAGCAGCCGATATTGAAACCCTTGGAGATTTGGTTTCATACAACAGAAATGACCTACTTAAGTTTAGAAACTTTGGTAAAAAGTCCCTTACAGAATTAGAGGACTTAGTAGATGCCAAAGGATTAAACTTTGGAATGAACGTAAGTAAGTACAAATTAGACAAGGAATAATCGGGAAGAGCGATGAGACACGGGAAGAAAGTTAATCACCTTAGTCGTCAAACAGGACACCGTAAAGCCATGTTAGCTAACATGACTGTGTCTTTGATTGAGCATAAAAGGATATCTACAACTTTGGCTAAAGCTAAAGCTTTGCGTACCTACGCAGAGCCAATCTTAACCAAAGCAAAGGACGATAGCACTCACTCTAGAAGGGTGGTGTTTAGTTATCTTAAGAATAAAGATGCAGTTACTGAGCTTTTCAGAGAGATTGCACCTAAGATTGCTGATCGTCCAGGAGGATATCTAAGAATCATTAAAACAGGTACACGTTTAGGGGATAACTCCGAAATGTGTCTGATTGAATTAGTTGACTTCAATGAACTTTACACCTTAGATAAAAAAGCAGGTGGAAAGAAAAAACGTTCAAGAAGAGGTCGTGGTGGCGCTAAGAAAACTGCTGACACCGCTAGCACAGACACTGTAGTGGTAGAGGACGAGGCAAAGGCAGAATCTACAGCAAAACCAGAACCTAAAAAGGCTCCTGCAGCTAAAGCCGAGAGCAAAAAAGAGGATGAGGTAAAAGCGGAAGCTAAGCCTAAGACCGAAGCAAAAGACGCCCCAGCTGCTGATAGCAACACCGAAGAAGGATCTGAAGAGAAAAAGGACTAATTTGAAAGCATTGACTTTCGTAAATAAATAACCAAAGGGATATTGTTAAGCACAATATCCCTTTTTTTGTATCGCAATGGAAAAGAGCAATAACTACAGCGCAAAACTGCTATTATCGGACGGTACTGTATTTTATGGGAATCCCGCCGGAGCAATTGGTACAACCACTGGTGAAATATGTTTTAATACCGGGATGACCGGCTACCAGGAAATATTTACTGATCCGTCTTATTACGGTCAAATTATGGTAACAGCCACAGCACATATTGGAAATTATGGGGTGGCTGAAGAGGACGTGGAATCTGAGGGTTACAAGATTGCCGGTTTGGTATGTAAAAAGTTTTCTCAAACCTATTCTCGAACAGCGGCTTACACGGGTTTAAAGGAGGACTTTGAAAAGAAAGGCATGGTGGGTATTTGCGATGTAGATACTCGTGCATTGGTTCGCCACCTTAGACAGAAAGGCGCAATGAATGCCATCATTAGTTCTGAGGATAAGTCCATTGAGGAGTTAAAGGAGCTACTGGATAAAACACCTTCCATGCAAGGCCTGGAACTGTCCTCCAAAGTTTCTACTAAAGAAGTGTATAGCTTAAAGCCTGGTGATTCAGCTTCTTATAAGATAGCCTGCCTGGATTATGGCGTAAAGAAAAACATCTTGAATTGTTTGGTGGAACGCGGTTGCGAAATTGATGTCTATCCGCATAACACAAAAGCAAGCGATATTCTAGGAAAAGGGTACCAGGGAATCATGTTGTCCAATGGGCCTGGTGATCCTGGTGCGATGGAGCCAGAAGTGGCTGAGGTAAAAAAATTCGTAGAATCCGGGTTACCCATTTTTGGAATCTGCCTTGGGCATCAATTGTTAGCCTTGGCTTTAGGATTGAAGACCGAAAAGATGTTGTATGGACACAGGGGTATTAACCATCCTATTAAAAACCTCCTAACCGGTTCTTGTGAAATAACTTCACAAAATCACGGGTTTGTTGTAGCAGCCGATTCTTTATCAAACAACAAAGATGTTGAGCTTAGTCACCTCCATT
This sequence comes from Luteibaculum sp., assembly GCA_049594055.1. Classification (GTDB taxonomy): domain Bacteria; phylum Bacteroidota; class Bacteroidia; order Flavobacteriales_D; family Luteibaculaceae; genus Luteibaculum. The sequence continues at coordinate 2,406 of JBMYJC010000075.1, forward strand.
TGAATGATAATTCGGTTGCGGGTATAAAATTGAAGGGTAAACCAGTGTTCTCAGTGCAGTATCACCCCGAATCCAGTCCTGGACCGCACGATTCAAGGTATTTGTTTGATCAGTTTATCCAGAACATAAAAGCGAATTCCTAATGAGTTATATAGATAAAATTATTGCCCGCCAGGTTCTTGATTCCAGAGGGAATCCAACGGTAGAAGTTGATGTTTGGACAGAGAATGGTGTTCTGGGAAGAGCAGCCGTTCCATCAGGAGCTTCCACCGGTAAACATGAGGCCGTTGAACTTCGTGATGGGGATAGCTCGATTTATCTGGGTAAAGGGGTTCATAAGGCAGTATCAAATGTTAATAGCGCAATAAGCGAAGCATTGTTGGGCCATTATATTTTCGATCAAATTGCCCTGGACAGCTTATTGCTAGAGCTTGATGGCACAGAGAATAAATCTGTGTTAGGAGCAAATGCAATTTTGGGAGTCTCCTTGGCTATTGCAAAAGCGGCGGCTATTGAGTCTAATCAACCCCTATATCGGTATATCGGTGGTACCTCAGCATGCACGCTTCCAGTACCCATGATGAACATCCTAAACGGTGGATCACATGCGGATAATAAAATAGATATTCAGGAATTTATGGTAATGCCTTTTGGGGCAAACAGTTTTTCTGAAGCTTTGCGGATGGGTACAGAGGTTTTTCACGCGCTAAAGTCTGTTTTAAAAGCCAAGGGTATGGCCACAAACGTTGGAGATGAAGGTGGTTTTGCTCCCAATTTGCAGTCCAATACGGAAGCCATCGAGGTTGTTTTAACGGCCATTGAAAAGGCTGGCTATAAACCTGGGCAAGATATTTATATCGCTCTGGATGCTGCATCTTCAGAATTTTACAAAGACGGAAAATATCACTTCGAATCTACAGGCGAAAGCTTTAGCTCCTCGGAAATGGTTTCCTTTTGGAAAGACTGGGTGAATAAATACCCCATTGTTAGTATTGAGGATGGATTGGACGAGGATGACTGGAAAGGTTGGCAAGAGCTAACTGAAAGTATAGGGCAGCGTTGTCAGTTAGTGGGTGATGACTTATTTGTGACCAATACCAAAAGACTACAGCAGGGAATAGATCAGCAAACTGCAAACGCAATTTTGGTAAAGGTTAACCAGATTGGAAGTTTATCTGAAACTGCTCAGGCGATTGAATTAGCGCATAGAAACCAATTTAATTCTGTAATGAGTCACCGTTCTGGTGAGACAGAAGATACAACGATTGCAGATTTAGCGGTTGCTTTTAACTGTGGCCAGATAAAAACCGGCTCTGCCAGTAGAAGTGATAGGGTTGCTAAATACAATCAGCTTTTGCGTATAGAAGAGGATTTAGGAGAACAAGCCTATTACCCGGGGAAACGCTTCCGGTACTTGTAATTCTTAAAATGGAATTCCAAAATTAAAGGCGCCTTATTGGTGCCTTTTTTTTATGCTTTCCTGTTTTTCAAAAAATACTTTCAAAGGATAAGATTTTATAAAAAACCTTAAAACAGCCCATATTTAAGATAAATCCCCCTCTTCTGGTGTAATTCTTTCGTAGATGTGCTTAACCGCAAAATTTTATCT
>JBMYJC010000075.1:4024-7776 GCA_049594055.1 Luteibaculum sp.
GAAAGCTCCAGGTTTTCAGAATTGTTAAAATTGGATTGCTAAATAATTAAGATTAAATTGCGATCACCATTTAGGAATTTAAGATGAAGCCATCCACGGAACTCTTTGACCTCATTAAAAGCCTTACCAAGTCGGAGAAAAGGTTTTTTAAGCTGTCGTCATCACTGCAGTCAGGAGATAAAAATTACCTGAAAATATTTGATACGATAGAAAAACAAGATGAGTATGATGAGGAAGCCATTAAAGATGCCTATAAGAATGAAACCTTCATCAAACATTTTCCTTCCGAGAAAAACCACCTTTATAAGCTAATTCTTAAAAGCTTACGCTCCTACCACGCTGATAATTCAGCTGCTTCTCAATTAAAACAGGAGATAAAGAACATCGAATTACTATTTCGTAAAGCGCTGTTTAAAGAGTGCAGTAAATTCCTTAAGCGAGCGAAAAAAATAGCCTACAAAAACGAGAAGTTTTACTACCTGATAGATTTAATAGCCTGGGAAAAAATGCTTCTGGATGAGGCATTCGAAGCAGGAGATTTTGATCACGACCTCAATGCTCTTCTAAATGAGGAGAACGAGGTGATTGAGAAGCTTAAAAATTTAGTGGAGTACCAGGTTCTTTACTCCAAAATCAACTATCTATTTAGACTTGGAGGCTTCATAAAAAGTGAACGCGAAAGACAGATGGTTGATGAAATATCTCATCATCCATTAATTAAGGATAGCTCTCAAGCGCTTTCCATTAGAGCGCAATCTATTTGTTACTATGTGCGTGGTTTCTGTTGCCAGGCATACCGAGATACTGAGGGCAGCATCAGCAATTTTGAGCGCACCATAGCAGTGCTCGAACAGCATCCAACCATAAAAGAAGACCTGCCAAAACGATACATCCGTGCAGTAACGAATGTGAGTTACGGGTACATCCGCAAAAAAGAATACAAGCTTGCTGCAGAATACATTGAGAATCTGGAAAATCTTGGCAGCAAGACTGGTTTTGGAACCATTGATATTAGTATTCTGATATTCTTCTCTCATAGTATGACCAACTTGCTTTACCTAAATAGACAAGGCAAGTACTCCGAAGCGGTTGGAAAGGCCGAAAAGGTGGCCGAGCAGATGGATGAGTTGGGAGATAAGCTAAACAAAGAGAAACAGTTGCTTCTCAGCTACCTTATTTCCTATATCTACTTTGGTAATGGAAATTATAAGCAATCCTTATTCTGGATCAACAGGGTCTTAAATGACAATGAGAATACACTGCGTCAAGATATATTCTCTTATGCTCGTATCTTCAACTTGATCATTCACTTCGAATTGAAGAATTACGATTTGTTGGAGTACATCATTAAGTCCACCTATCGTTACCTGAACAAAAAGCCACAAAACTTTGAGGTGGAGACTACTTTGGTAGATCATATCAAACGATTGGCAAAAGCTCAGGGAGAAGAGGCTAAAGCAAAACTGTTTGTTGAGCTTCAGAATAAACTAGAGGACATCTTTGATAATCCATCTGACCGCGTTGTTTTAGAGTATGTGGACTTTAGATCCTGGATACAAAGCAAAATAAAGGGTGTTCCCTTTTCTAAGCTAGTTCAAGAGCGCGGTCGCCCCTAGAATTTTAAGCGAAGCATGAGGGCAAGGTCAGGGTCTTGATTGGATCGTATTAAGTTATTACCCGAAGAAATTGAAGCTCTATCCTGGTATATCCACGTGGCATAACGTAACCAAGCACTTATTTTGTAACTAATGTCCCAACCTACTTTGGCGTAGTATCTAATGCCTTTTCCATAATAAGGTGGGATGGAGAAACTGTAGAGCAAATCATTTTCGTAGGCATAGATGCGCTCATTAAAAGTGGAGGTACTAAACCAGGCAAAACGCATGACAAAATCCCAAGATTTCTCTAAAGGTTTGAAGCTCAAGTCCTGGTAGAATAAGGTACCTGTGTTGGAATTGCCCTTTTCGTTAAATAGATATTCTACCCGATATCGTAGAGAAACTTCCTTGGACACCGTTAGGTCAGCATGCAAACGAATGTTACTCTGATATCGGTTTTCAAGAATGGCTAATCGCTCGCTTGCTGTATTTTGTTCTTCACCAGAAATACGATACCTAAAACGCGTGTACACATTGATTCTCCGCTTTTCTAAATAACTCAGTTGGAAGAAAAAGTCCTGGTCTAAACTAGATTCCGAACTTCTACTGTCGGGTCCTGGGTTTATTTGTTGGTCAACGTAGAAGTTTGCAACCCAATGTTTATTAAACTGGAATTCAAAACCTGTGTACAGGCCTCGCTCATTTCTTCCACGCCCGTAACCCGAGAATGGATTTCCTGCTGCATTGTTCCAACTTGCAGGGTAGTTGCGGTAGAGGGCCCCAAAATTTAACTGAGGATGTAAGCTAACCAACAAACCCATGAGGTAGGCCTCTGTGTTTTGGTTTAAATCCCTCGTGTATTCCCCAAAAAGCAAGCCTTTGTCTAGGGTGTATTCAGCGTAAATTCCAGAGAAACTTGCTTTACTATTATCTATCGATCTAATACTATCTGTACTTCGGGAATAATGGGTTCCACTCAATCCCACTTTTAGGTTTTGCCAGTTCTTTTCCAATGCAACCAGGTAACTTTCTAGTCGGCTGCGGTTTTTTCGGGAATATTCACTCTCAGTTCTATGCAAACCAGAAATGGGCAAAGCGCTTATGTTGCCATTGCTATCCAAGGACGCGTCTCGAGGTGCGTTGGAATACCCCAAGGCAAGCTCCCAGCCCCTTTTCTCCAAAGCTATTGCCGCACCCCTGTACACCGTGTTTTCTGCTACACTGGTATTGGGTCTGATTTTTTTACCAGTCCTGTGCAGGGTATTTATGTTGGATGACTTTGAGAAAGCAAAAGGAGGTCCAAGGGTTAAATCTTGGCCGGCTCTAAAAATATAATCACCTACAACGGCCTGTTTAAGAATGCCAGATCCGTTGTAGTACAAGTGGCCCGTTAGAAACTCCGGTTGTTTGTTCCGCCAGAATTTCTCGCCCGGATCTTTCTCAAATAGCAAAGCAGCCGAAAATAGCCTTGGATTATTAATTCGAAGCCTTCCATAGGATCGCCATGGAGATCCGGGGTACACAGGCGGGGCACCCTCCACAGACCGAAATCCTTCGCGTAATTCTAGATCTCTGCGAAATGAAAGACTGAGCTCTTTATTAGCATCCCGAAATAAATCCTGGAAATTCCGTTTGGCAATAAGTTGGGTTTCTTCCAGTGTACAGAAGATTTTTAGCAATTGAATATCCGCTGCTGAAATGGCCTCTACACGCGCAAGATCATACCAGTTTAGAAAGACTCCATACTTGTTACGGTATTGCTTTAGGTTATTCTTTTGGAGCGGATTTAAAAGGGGGAAATCCTCTATTTCATCAGTGCTGGCAGTATTTAAATTAAGCGGATGCTTATAATAATCTGACAAGATTTGATACAAATATTCCGCATCTAAAAGCTGGCCATCCTCTCCATTGTTTAGTATTTCCAGGGCCTGGCCAAATGCTGTTTCAAAATCATCTGATTTTACCTGTGCGAAGGCTCCGCCCGAGCAGACCATTAGGCATAGGATCAGTATGGTTTTAATCCAACATTGCATTTCCGGGCCTATTAAAATTCCAGAATGCTCCTGTGGATGGTGAAAAACCCAACTGACTGTGATAATAACCAGAGATGTAAAGCTGAATATCGCCCAAGGCAATGCGGCAACCTAAATGATT
>JBMYJC010000076.1:0-1737 GCA_049594055.1 Luteibaculum sp.
TTTCTAGATAAGCATATTAACACCATTCGCGAATATTCTTTTGCAGCTGTGTTTGGAGGCATTATCATGGGTAATGCTATTACAACACTGGGTTTTGTGGTTTTTTGCGCGAGTCTAATAAAGGGTTGGAAGCTGGGTGTAGCAAAGGAGAACTTAAGGTTTGGGAATCCCTTATTTATTGCATTGCTGTTTTTTGTCTGGATGCTAGCTTCTTTCTTTTGGAGCGAGAATAAAGCGGAATTCTGGGATGAAATCTTGATGAAAGCACCCATGGGGCTAACGGCCCTTGCACTAATGGGGCACAAACCCGGAAAGCTCTTTTCCCAAGCCTCTTTGGGTATAAACATTGGTGTGCTCCCTGTTTTGGCAGGTATTTTTTGTGTGCTGCGCAACCTGTTTAAACTAGGAGGAGATGTACCAGCATCAGAGCTTTTTGTATACGAAGAACTTGCGGGTGCAATGAATATGCAACCCATTTACTTTTCGTTTTTTCTGGTACTAGGTATTTTTAGCTTGGTGGAGTTAAAACCGCGTGTTGGCAAAGGCTATGCTTTAAAATGGATTGGAATTGGACTTGGTGCTTTGTTTGTGATTCTCTTATCCAGCCGAATGGAAATTTTAGTGATGTTTTCTGTAGGCGGCCTCTATAGCCTTTACTATGGGTATAAAAGTGGAAAACTCTTGAAAGTACTTGGTTTATCGCTATTGGGTATGGCCGTTGGTGCCGGGGTAATATTCTCCAATCCAACCAACAGAACCCGCTTTACAGAAATGTTGGATTTTAAAACCGATTACAGTCAAAATAAGTATGGCGGGCGCGGATTGCGTATTGAAAAATGGTCCAATGCAATAGAAGCTATTGGAGATAATTTGATCCTTGGCGCTGGGGCTGGGGATATGATGGACGAGCTATACCGAGTGTATGCTAAAAATGAATTTAAAGTGGGGATAGATAACCACTATAACCCACATAACCAGTATCTGCAAATTGCGCTCACCTATGGAGTGATTGGCCTTCTGCTGATGCTGCTCCTGTTTTTTGCATTAATTCGTTATGCGCTCAGGCTCAAAAATTATCAGTGCCTACTTTTTGTTGGGATTACCATGCTTTCTATGATTTCAGAATCACTCTGGGAGCGGCAGGCAGGTGTTATGTTGGGTATCTTTCTGTTATTGGTGAGTTGCTACGTTACCATGCCATCAGAAAAGGAGGCGGAAGTTTAAGTTGGGAATCTTAGATTTGATCCCGCACTTGTGCTTAGCCTGTGAAGAAAAAGACGCGAAACTTAGAACTGCTTTTATCCGCTGGAGATTACCTGGTGATCGTCCTTGGATTTATTGCTTCCTATTACTTCCGTTTTAATGAGATTACCGAAATCATTCGCGGCAACTTTTTTGCCTTAGGGCTCTTCATGTTGCTGGCCTGGGCTATATGCAGTTATTCCTTAAAGCTTTACGGAAAGTTTTTTACGCAAGACAGGACTGCGCAATGGTTCCTGTGGATTAGGGTATTTGTCTTCCATCTCCTGCTGGTAATTGCATTTAATGGTTTAATAAAAACCTACTTCTCCCGGCAAGTAATTTTTACGACCTATTGCTCCATGTTTGTGCTACACACCCTGTGGAGATTGATTTTTCCTCAGGTTGTTCGGACTTATTATAAAAAGGCCGAGCACGTTCGAAAAGCAATTATTGTAGGTGCTCACTTTGAGGAAGATTTTATCCGATTTATTGAGC
>JBMYJC010000076.1:1747-7764 GCA_049594055.1 Luteibaculum sp.
ACTCCTACGGGCGTTGAGGTTTTAGGGTATTTTGGAGAAAAGTTCGAGAGCAAATATCCCTACCTGGGCCCCAGAAGATCTGTATCCGAATACCTTGAGGAAAATGGTGCAGAAATTGACGAAATCTACTGCAGCCTTGCTAGGATGGAGGTAGAAGAGGTAAACGATATTGTGGATTTTGCCGATAATAATTTGATTCAGGTAATGTTTATCCCCGATCAGAAAGGGATTCCCTATGCTAAATTAAACCTGGATTATTTCGGACATGTTCCAATTTTAACCCTTCGGCACTTGGGGGTGGATGAACTTCCCAACCGACTCTTAAAACGCTTTTTTGATTTTATTTTTTCCAGCCTTGTCATTGTTCTAGTCCTTTCCTGGCTTATTCCAATTGTGGCCATCTTAATTAAAATGGATAGCCGTGGTCCCGTATTCTTTGTTCAGCAGCGTTCGGGTAAAAAAAATCAGCTTTTTCCCTGCATAAAATTCAGAACCATGCGCGTTAACCGCGAGGCTAATGAAAAACAGGCTACACGAGGAGATAAAAGAATCACCAAGCTAGGAGCATTTTTGCGTAAAAGCAGCATAGACGAATTGCCGCAATTTTTAAATGTCTGGCTTGGCCATATGTCCGTTGTGGGTCCCAGACCTCATATGCTCAGTCATACGGAAGAGTACAGTAAAAAGGTGAACAAATTTATGGTACGACATATGGTTAAGCCAGGTATTACGGGCCTTTCACAAATTATGGGTTTACGTGGCGATACTAGCGAGGAGTACCAAATGAGACATCGAGTTCGTGTGGATATATTTTACATTGAAAACTGGAGTTTCTTATTAGATCTGAGAATCATTGGATTAACGGTCTGGAACCTTTTTAAGGGGGATGACAGCGCTTTTTAAGTTGCTTTTTCCTCCACCCGCCTTTGCACTAAATAATTACTTTAGCCCCCAATTTTAGAAGTCATGAAGAAAACCCCATTATATAATATCCACGAGGCACTTGGTGCAAAAATTATTGATTTTGGCGGCTTTTTAATGCCCGTACAATACGAGGGTGTTAATGCGGAGCACGAGGCTGTACGTAATTCAGTTGGGGTTTTTGATGTTTCCCACATGGGAGAATTTTATTGCGAAGGCCCAGATGCGGAAGCACTCCTGCAAAAAATCACCACTAACGATGTTTCTAAACTGGTGCCAGGTAAAGCACAATATACTTGCATGCCTAATGAAAAGGGAGGAATCGTTGATGATTTACTGATCTATAAACTGGCAGAGAACCGCTATTTGCTTGTAGTAAATGCTTCCAACATTGATAAAGACTGGAATTGGATTAATAAGCATGTATCGGGAGACGTAAAGCTCAGCAACGCTAGCGATGACTTTGCCTTATTAGCTGTTCAGGGTCCCAAGGCGAGTTATGCGCTCCAGTCCCTAACTGATACAGATTTAGACAGTATTAAGTTTTACAGTTTTACCCTAGGCGATTTTGCCGGGGAACCCAATGTGATCATCTCTGCAACGGGGTATACCGGAGCAGGTGGTTTTGAGTTGTATGTACCGGCTAAATCGGCTGAAGCAGTGTGGAACAAGGTAATGGAGAGTGGTGCCAAGGTGGATATAAAACCATGTGGCCTGGCCGCTAGAGATACACTGCGTTTAGAGATGGGCTACTGCCTTTACGGAAATGATATTACCGATGAAACTTCTCCTTTGGAGGCAGGTTTGGGCTGGATTACAAAATTCTCCACAGATTTTATAGCCAAGGATATTCTGGAAAAACAGAAGGAAGAAGGTGTTGGGAGGAAATTGGTGGGTCTAGAACTCATTGATAAAGGAATTGCCAGGAAAGATTACCCAGTTATTGATTTGAATGGAAATAAAATTGGCTTCGTTACCAGTGGTACCATGTCGCCAACACTGAAGAAAGCGATAGCAATGGCTTACGTGAGTAAAGATTTCTCATCAGAAGGCTCCGAAGTTTTTATAGAAGTAAGAAACAAGCACCTAAAAGCCCGAGTGGTTAAATTTCCATTTTTAAAAGCCTAATGGATAGTAAGCCAACCGTAGAAGTCTGTTTTAGCCCAGACCGTTTCCATTTGTATTATCAGTCGCAACCCATAGTTGTTGTTATTGATGTGCTGCGGGCAACGACCGCTATGTGCGTTGCTCTGGAATACGGGGTGGAAAAAATTATTCCCGTGTCAACGCTGGAAGAAGCTACCGAATATCAACGCATGGGATTTTTGGTAGGGGCAGAGCGAGAAGGTCAGGTGGTGGATGGTTTCTTGTTTGGAAATTCCCCGGTTGGATTTATGACAGACCAATACAAAGGCAAAACCATTGTGCTTACCACCACAAACGGAACAAGGGCAATAAATACTGCGAGCAAAGCAAAGACCGTGGTTGCAGGTTCTTTTGTCAACATGGATTCAATCAACCGTTTTTTAGCAGATAAGCAGGAGGATGTTTTATTGTTATGTTCCGGTTGGAAGGATAGATTTAATTTGGAGGATACCATTTGTGCCGGTGGCTTTGTGGATTATTTAATCCGCGAGGGAAGCCATGTCTGTAATCACGATTCCAGTGTTGCTGCAAAATATTTATATCAATCTGCTCGAGATAATTATATGGGTTTCCTAAAATCCTCATCTCACAGGCGCAGATTAAAGAAGTTAAATCTTCAGGAGGATATTAAGTTTTCATTAAAGCCCAATCAAACAACAGTAATTCCTATTTTGGTAGAAGGCGAACTCGTTAAATTAGACGGGTATTAGCATTCTATGAAGCTTGGAATAATTCTGTATATCTACCTTTCTTTTCTTAGCGTAAATCTTTGCCAAGCTCACAACCCGTGGGGTTTTTTTGCCCATCGTCAAATCAATTACCACGCAGTATTTTTCCTTCCAGAACAAATCCATCCATTTTTTAGAAAACATATAGAGTTTATAAGCGAGCATGCCGTGGATCCCGATAAAAGAAGGCATGCAGTGAAGGAAGAAGCTGCCAGACACTATATAGATTTAGACCATTATGGTAGTGATTTAGACAGTTTAAAGAAAAATTTTCCGAGATCTTGGGACGCTGCTGTTTCTCAATATTCTGAGGATACACTTAAGGCCTACGGAATTGCTCCCTGGAATGCCTATCGCTTTTATTTTAATATGGTGGAAGCCTTTAAGGGCAAGGATTTGGATAAGCTTTTACAGGCCTTGGCAGATTTTGGACATTATGTAGGGGATATGCATGTGCCGCTCCATACCACAGAAAATTACAACGGACAGCTCACCGGGCAGGATGGAATCCATGGTTTTTGGGAGAGTCGGTTGCCCGAACTGTATTTTGATTCCTATGACTTATCTGTTGAAAGTGCGAAGTATGTAGAGCGGCCACTTGCGCTTTTTTGGGATATCATTTTTGAGTCGCATAGGAACATGCCAATTGTTTTAGGGGAAGAGAAAAAACTAGCTCAAAAATTTGGAGGAAGTCAGTTTACGTATGAAGAGCGAGGACAAAGCACCACAAAGACATACTCGGAAAGTTATTCACAGGCTTATCATGAAAACTTAAATGGAATGGTAGAGGAGAGGCTGCGGGCTTCGGTATTTCATTTGGCCTGCCTGTGGTATTCTGCTTGGGTGGATGCAGGACAGCCCGATCTTGAGAAGTTTGATAATTAAGAAAGCTTAAGTAAAAGTCCCGTCAAATCTTGGATTGAAAATTCACGCTGCAATTTTGCTGCATTATCGATGTATCTTGGTTTTCATCGGTTTTTTCATAGCTTTGTCCGTGTTGAAAACAGCTGTGTTTACGAATTTTACAATGGTTTCGAAACATCTTAAAACAGGCCTCATCCTTTTGAGCCTCACCTTTGTTTCTTTCCTCTCAAAGGGGCAAGAAGCTCATTTCTCTCAGTACGACAGAGCGAGATTGCAATTAAACCCAGCACTCACAGGAGCTTTCTATGGCGACTGGCGTGTGAGCAATAATTACAGATCGCAATGGAACGCACTATTGAACAAACCTATAACCACCATTGCTTTAGCATTTGAAAAGCCGATCTATTTTGATATAGACAAAGCAGCTTTTGGAGTGTTTGCACTTCGTGATGAAGCAGGGGATAAAGGTTTTGTTACTACCCGTGTTGGGTTGTCTGGTGCTTATCACAAGCTGATAGACTTTTCTGAACTTCGTTTTGGTTTCCAGGCGGCATACACTTCCAAAATGATCGATAATAACCTTTCTTTTCCGGAAGGATTTAATCGTGTTACTGGGGAGTTCGATCCTGAACTTACCGTGTTGGAGCCATTAGCAAAAGATCAGGTTAGTTACATCGATGTGAATTTAGGAGTGAGCTGGGCATTAAATTTTGATGTTTTTCGCCCAGAGGTTGGCTTGGCATTTTTCCATGTGAATCAACCACAAGAGTCTTTCTATGGAACGGATAACAAACGAGTGACTCAAGTTGCAGCGAATGCATCCTTTAAATATTATGTTAACGATAATCTGTACGTAGATCCTAACTTCTTTTTATTGAGCCAGGCTAAAGCGCAAAACTTTTTAGCAGGAGTAAGAGGGGGTTACCAGTTCGATCCAAACAATATTGGTTTTACAGATGCTTCATTGGGCTTTCTAGTTAGAAATGGTTTCAGTGATAATCCAGATGCTTTTATTTTAGTTGCGGCTGCTGGAATAGCCAACTTTGATGCCGGTATCTCTTACGATTTTAATATCTCGAATCTGAAGCAAGGCCTTGCTAACAACGGAACTTTCGAGATCTCCCTTTCTTATACATCACCAAGTACTCGTCTAATTAAAACCAAGATCGATAGTGAAAGGCTTTAATGTGCTTCCCTTCACGAAAATTGCAGTTGTTTTATTCTGCATTTTTCCAACCATTTTGTGTGCCCAAAAACCAACACCTGCTCAGCGAGAAGCTGAGTTGAATGTTTTAGAGCGCAACTACGATGCCGCTAAGTACGATCCGGATGCGGTGAGTATGGGTAGGCTTAAAAAGCTGGCTAAAAAAGCTTACAAGCTTGGCGATTATTATAGCGCAGTGGATTATTTAGAACGCTACTGTGAGAATAATCCCGAGAACTGGAAGTATGCCTGGATGCTAGCTGAATCCTACAGGAAGTCAAGAAATTATAAAAGTGCAGAGGATTGGTATGCTAAGGTTGCCGCCAATAAGTCAAAAAAGTATCCTAAGGCAAGCTTTTACCAGGCTACCATGCAGAAATCTAATGGGTTTTACGAAGAAGCCCCTAGTATTCTTACTGCGTTTAGAAAAGATTACAGCAAAAAGGACGCAAGCCAATACAAAAAGCTTGTAAAGTCTGAGTCTGAAGGTGCGGAGATTGCTAAGAATTTAATTGATAATCCGGTTAAGGTGGCAATCACAAGATTAGACAATAACATTAACCGCGAGACCCTGGAGTCTTCTCCTATTATTATTAATAGAGATTACATCGCTTACGGAAGTATTATTGCTGACGTTGAGGAGTATTATTCTGTAGCGGGTGAGGATAGACCAGAAAGAAAATTGTACTTGGCGCAACGGGTTAAGGGCAATAACTGGGAGAAAGTAGGGGAGTTACCAGGACCATTTAATACAGAAGGGTATAACGTAACTTCTGGAGCTTACTCATATGACGGGGTTCGTTTTTATTTTACCCTTTGTCCAAAAAGGATACGTAATAAAGATAAGTGCGCCATTTATGTCTCCAACTTTAAAGATGGCGAATGGCAGTTTCCAGAAAAACTTAATGAGGTAATTAACGATCCAAGCTTTAACTCTACCCAGCCTGCAGTTGGTTTTGCCATAGATAAAAAGACCAAGAAAAAGGTGGATGTGCTTTATTTCTCATCGGACCGGGAAGATGGATCCAGAGGTGGTTTCGATATTTTCTACTCGGAGTTTGATCCTAGGGTGAACGATTTCAGAGTCAAGACCCCGTCACGCTTCATCTAAGACCGGTGCTCAGATCCGACCATCTTGTAGACGTTGGACCCCA
>JBMYJC010000077.1:0-7684 GCA_049594055.1 Luteibaculum sp.
CCATAATTGCTTTAAGCCGTAGTCATCATTTATAAGTTCCAGGGAAGTGACAACGGAATCGCTTTGTAAAATATTTAGGTTGATTTCATTGCTTTTCCAATAGCCCTGGAATTGAGATTCGCTAACTGATGCTGTTGTTAACGCCGTTCCAGAGGTTCCACAAAAATCAGCTGGAGCAATAGGTTTGGCGTTAGGGATTTCGTTAAAAGAGACCATTATCGTATCCTGGTTTGATGGACAAGGTGAATTGGTTTCCTCCCATATAACCGGGTATGTGCCATACTCATCTACACTTAGTTGAGTGCTAAAAGCTGTGGGATTAGTAAAAATTGCCTGTACTCCGTTTGTTGGGAAGGTCCATCGGCCCACATTAAATGAGGGGATTGCGCTAACAGTAATTTTTAGGCCACAGGTATCTATATCTGGTCCAGCTTGTGGCTGTGCCGATGTAACAAAAGAGCATTCCACCAAATCCGAATCTACTGGGCAAACACCATTTTCTTCTACCCATTTAAAAAGGTAATCTCCAAAGGCACTCACCTTAACACTGGCATCATTTACCGCTGAATTGGGTGAAAAATCTGCTGTTCCAGGTCCATCTAATAGCTTCCAGAAGGCTCGGTAATTATCAGACTTGCTTGTGTCTACTGAGATTCGTGCTTCTAATTGGGTGCTGTCTCCACAAAGGATTTGTTCAGATCCAGCATCGCTACCTGGAGCCTCATACAGGGCTACTCTAAGGGTATCGGTTATTGGAGAGGCACAAAGGCCAATACTTCCATTAGAAGTTTCAAAAACAAACTGGTGAAAACCATAAGCATTATTCGGTAGCCTTGCTGTTGTGGAAAGTGCATTTGGATCATCAATGGTGGCGGTTCCGCCTATATGTTTCCATTGTCCTACCGCTCTTGCTGGAATAGATCCTGCACTTAGCAAGACATCCAATCCACATACCAAGGTATCTGAGCCTGCATTGGATTGTGGTTTCTCTCTAAAATCCAATATCAACTCATCCACCACACCATTGGGGCAGGAAGAGGTATTCACCCGCCAAATAAGCTTGTACACCCCATAAGTAGAAGCGGTAATTTTTACATCGTTTTTATTGTAGTCATCGGCTTCGAAGCTTATAACCCCTGGTCCCGAAATCTGCTGCCAGGTACCCTGAAAGGAAGCTGAGGGAAGTTGATCTGCATAGAGGTGTAAGCTCAGTGTATCGCAAAGGGTAGAATCTTCTCCAGCAAAAAACTGTTGCGGTTCAGGTTCAAATACTATTTGAACTGTATCATATACCCATGGACAAGAAACTCCGCTTTTAACCTCCCAAACAAGGTATGCGGTATCTGGATCTATGGTTGGAGCTGGTTGGATGGTAATTAACCCGGTGCTATCATTAGGATTGGAAAAACTGATATTCTTACCTGCGGGAATAATCCGGTCGACCTTCCAGGTTCCTTCCCCTTTGCCCTTGATGATTGATGCTGATAATTGGTGACTTGGACCACAGGCTATTGCATCCACACCTGCGCTAATCTCAGGTTTCTCCAGTACTTCAACAAAAACCGAGTCTCTAACAGTGCCGCATACTGGGTGGTTTTCTTCTGCAAAGAAAAACTTGTAGGTTCCATATGCCGTTACCTGAGCTTCTACTTCGGTTTGAAATGGGTCTGGAACAAAGGTTACGCCTGGCGGCCCTGACCAGGTCCACTGGGTACCTGATGAGGCAATACCCGTTAAAAATATAGATTGGTTGGAAGTGGAGGCGCAAACATCGGCAGGAGACGTTGCGTCTGGAGTAGGGGCTTCCCAAAAGTTAAGTTTTACCGAATCTGGCGCAGGCGCACAAGCACCATAGCTTACACTCCAATACAATGTGTAGCTTCCGTATTTATCAGCTTTTACTGTAGCATTTACTACAGAATCATTTCCGTTCTTGAAGCTTAAAATACCGTCCGATGGATCGTTCGCCACCCAAGTCCATTTGCTTGAACCATGACTTTTTTGTGCCGCAAGGGTGTAGGATAATCCGCAGATATTATCTGGAGAAATTCCAGCATCAAAAGTTGGGGGTTCGTAAAAGACAATATTAAGTGTATCGCGGTTAGCGGTGCAAGGAGAGTTTGATTCTGTCCATACCAATTGGTAAACCCCGTAAACAGGATTGCTGGAGCGCAGCCAAACGGCGGTATTAAAGTCAAAAATATCGGTGAAATCCAAGGACCCAGGTCCGGTGTAAGACCATTGACCAATTCCATAAGAAGGAATGGCATTTAGTGTGGTGCTATCACCGCAAACCGATTGGTCTGGACCAGCCTGAGGAAAACTGGAAGGCACAAAGTGAACCAAAACCGTGTCTTTACTAGAGGGACAAACGGTTCCGTTTTCCTCTAACCAGATCAGGTAGTATTTACCAAATCCTCCAAATCCAACACCGTTGGTGTCCAGCTGCAAACTAGAATTTGCAGAATGTACATCGCCAAAAATTAGCTGGCCACTGGCTGTATCTGCCGCATACCACGACCAGGTGCCTTTCCCAGTGGAGGCTGTTGCGGATAACCCGGTGTTTGTACCGCACACATTGATGTCGTTACCGGCATTTGCATTAGGCGCTTTTACAACCTCTACCTTAAGATTGATTTGGTCTCCTGGACAGGCGCTATGCCCTTTTTCGGTCCAGGTGTAGGTATAAGTACCAAAGGTGGGAACAGTAACCTGAGGGTTTAAACTGTTTTTGTTGGGATTAAATACCCCTGTTCCAGTCCAAAAACCAAAATGACTAGGGTTGGAAAGGGTAGCACTTAAATCAAAGGTTTTGGCGCAAACAGAATCGATAGCTGTGGCTTGAGCCATTGGAGGAGCCACAAAATACAAGATTAAAGAGTCTAATACCTCCGGACAATTAGCATTTTTATCACTCAAATAAACTTTGTAAAACCCATCTGCTGTGGCGGTAACAGCTGTGTTTATAGTACCTGGATCTGCAAAGCTTATTTCGGGATTCATGCTTGTCCAAAGTATTGTCCCTACGGGGTTATGGCCCGACAATTGACCACTCAAATCACAGAATCGTAGAGTGTCTGGAAGGTTGATGATCGGCATTTTATCCACCTTTACATTTACCACATCGGTAATGCTTGGACAAACTCCATTGCTTATAGTGAGTTCGTAGCTGAAATTTCCAGCAGATGTTAGGTTTAATGGGGTGTTTAGGTCGTTAACATCCTGAATTCCAGTTCCAGAAGTCCATTGCCCTTGCCCAACAATCACCGATCCGCTAAGGCTAACAGTTTCGCCCTCGCATATTTGTAGGTCATTCCCCGCTGATCCCTGTGGGGCTTCATAAAAATGTACGATAGAGGAGTCTGTCTCGGCTGGACATGTCCCATTGGCAGGAGTATCGTAGTATATGGGATATTGGCCATAAGCTCCTGAAAGTGTAAGAGTGGTGTTGGGGTTATTTGGATCATTAAAACTTATTTCGGGAGCGCTACTGCTCCAAACCCCACCGATTGGGCTAGCAGCTATGTTTGCTTGGGTACTACAAACCTCATATGGACCGGTAATATTTGGGTTTGCTGGTGTTACAAAGGTTATCGATCGTGTTATTTGCTTAGTACATCCAAGGTTGTTGGCGCTTATTGTAATATCATAAGTGCCAAAAGTGGGTACACTTATTCTATACTGGTTACCAGACAGTTGAACCGCGCTACCTGAGGGACTTACGGTAATGGTAAAGGTTCCAGGAGCTACATTGATGTTTAGGTTGGTAGAAAGGCTATCGCATAAGGGGTCGAAAACTGTTACATTAATGTTTGGATCTCTTTTGAAAACAACGGTTTGTGTTATGGTGGAATCGCAATTCCCATTACTTGATGTTAACGTAACCTGCACATTTCCAAAATCTGAAACACTCAAAACATATTCGTCTGGATTGGCCGTGCTGGTTAACGCTGGGTTAGTTCCAGCATCTCCAGATAAACTTAGATTGTGGTTTCCAACGTTATTTTGCACAGTTAGAAGGCTTGTTGTTTCACCACAATTGGGATTTACTATGCTTAAAACCGGGATTGGTTTTTCCGTCAATTCAACGGTTTTAATAGCTTCACACGAATTACCATCTACCACTTTTACTTCATAAACTCCTGCCGCTAGGTTGTTGTAAGTTTTTGTGGTCCCTTGAGAGATACCATTTAGAAAATAGGTGTGGGATCCGCTTCCTCCTGTACTGGAGGCGGTAATAGTTCCGTTGGAACCAATTACACAGGAATCGCTAGGGGCTACTATGGTTGACAACACCAATGCTGGTGGTTCTGTAATGGTAACCGATACTTGGGCTTCACAGCCTGCAGCATCGCGCGCATAAAATGTATAATTACCTGGGGCAAGCCCTGAAAAGATTGGGTTGGCTTGATATCCTCCCGAACCTAATTTATAATTAACAGGTCCAACAAAACTGCTGGGCACGAGGGTGACGCTTCCATCATTTTTTCCCTTACAACTTACCTGAGTTATGTTGGCCGCTAGTTTAATGTCAGAAACTTGAACTGTAACTTGATCCTGTAAGACACAACCAGAAACACAGTCATAAACTTGCAAGGTATAGGTGGTAGTGGTTGTTGGTGTTGCTACCGGGTTTCTCACATTAGTAGCACTTAGTCCCGTGGCTGGACTCCAAGAGTAATTAACGGAATTAAAGCGTAATGAAAAGGAATTAATTCGGCCTACATCGCTTGGGAAGTCATCACCCACTCTTAACTCCCAGTTTCCATTTGGATTTGCGCAATTTAAGAAGGTAGTCCACGCAGCAGTGGTTCCAGGGGTAAAACATCCATTGGTAAAGCCATTAGAAGAAAGACGAATTCTATTACCACATGCATTTACCAGATAAACTCCAGCAATATCGGATGGCCAGGGGTGAGTAATATTTAAGCAGTATTGGGTTAAAGTCCATGCATTTGGGTTTAAGCAACTCACATCAATTTTTGAAGCAGCATAATTTCCACCTGTTCCATTCCAGGAAGTACTTACTCCATCGTCTGGAATACTTACCTGGTTGGTGTTTTGAAAATTTTGTGTGCCATTAGCTGGAACATCGTTATTTGTAAAACTCACACTTAGATTGGTAGACTGGCCCAAACAAATCATGGGATTTTCTGGTGCGATATTGGCTTGGTTGTCTATAAAGGAAACACGTATTGTATCCTGGTCTGGCTCGTTGCAGATTCCATCTCCAGGATGGTGAAGAATAAGGTGAACAAATCCTGCAGCGAGGTCGGAAGAGGATGGCGTATAGTTGGGTTTCAGAATATTAGGGTTATTAAAAGATCCTGTTCCAGTGGATGTCCAATACCAGCCATTAGCGGCAGCGGAAGTGCCGTTTAACTGGAAGCTTGCACCGCTGGTGCAAACTGTAAAATCTTCGCCCGCATCTACTAGTGGCAGTACCCCAGAGACGGCTTCAATAACGTATTTACAAACATCCCCGGCAAAACCGTCTATCATCAAGTAGTAAGTTTGCCCTGGAGTTAATCCATTAATGTTGAAGTCGTTATAGCTTATTCCAAAGCCACTTCCCCCTTCGCACGCAACACCATTGGCAGATGCACCAGTCCAATTGCAAGCCTGGGCACTTGTACCTACCCACATTTGAATACCATCTCCATTTTCACATCCAAAAGCATAAGCCTTAAGCATTACCTGTGTTGCACTCGCGGTAAACTTTAACCAAGTGTTGTTCTCCACCGAACCACAATGGTTAATGCCGTTTTGGTTGTCGTTATGGTAATCCTCCGTAGATCCACAATAACCATTGAGGTCACAAATAGGAGTGGCGTTTACACAATCGTCTGCAGCCTCGGGATTATCTGCACAGGAAGGGATGTTGCATCGGTCTAGTGTCCAATCTAAATCTAAAATACAGTTGTTGTTAAAGTCGTTGTGATCAAAAACAATGAAATAGGTTTTGCCTGCTTCGAAATAAAGATTGCTAAGGTTGGCTTGATTTATCGTTTCTGCCATGATACAAGTGGATCCAGCAGAGGTAGGACAACCTTCGCTGATGCTTACATGAAGATCCGATGTAAAGTCGTTGTCACTAGGGTCTACCTGCCAGTCTTGAACGGCAATATTATAGCAGGTAGACTCAGTTGGGGTGAAGGTGTAGTAGATTTCCCGGCCTTCGGTATCTGGACGAAAACTGCCACAATAACTATCTGCTCCAGTGCCTGTAAAAGAACAAGAACTCGCATTGTTTTGCGAGAAAGGCAAATTATTTATGCTTATTGCTTGTGGGCAACTCTGACCGCTTTGACTTATAACTAGAGTTGGGAATAAGAAGCAAGGCAGTAAAAGGATGGGTAGAATAGGTTTCATAGGCCTTTGCTAATGGTTTATTTCGTGATTTTTGGAATTCTCTTATCGATGATTGAGAAATTCCTGCGCAATTCAGCCATTGATAGCTGTGCCTTTAATTGTTGAAATTCGATTTTCTCCTCTTTCGAGTGAAAGGCAATGGCGCATAATCCAGGTTCAATAAGAATGGCCTGATGATTTAATACTTCGAATTCCAGTGGGCTGATTTTCTGCAGTTTCAACATCAAATCCTCCTCTTCTGCAGTAGTGAGCTTTGATTCTTTTTGTAGATAACAGAGTTCCCAATAATATTTAGAGGGCAGCTTTGAGTTTTCTGTTCGTTGGGACAGCAGAATAAACGGTAATAAGAGAAAAGCAAGGCTTAAAACCACAATTAACAAACCCATTTGGAATTCTTTTATGCGGGTAGTTACGGTGCTTATCGAGTTTTTCATGCCCTTGGTGGATTAATCGAACCACATGAAAATACTTTTTAAAGTTTAAAAAAGCAAGGGTAAATGCTTTTTAATTTAACTTTCTGAGTTGTTAGGGTTTGGGAAGTTTTTTATTTGTTTCTTGATAGAGGCAACGCAAGTGTTAAATGCTCGTCTTACAGCGTTTACTAGTGTTTTTCATCAGTATATGGACAGGAGTTTTAGGAAAGGTTCCCTAAATTACCGGAATGGGTAGTCCATGAAATCTGTAAAGTGGATAGTTTAATAAAGTGTATTGATTTGAAATTTTTAGCTACCTCGTAGCCATCGAAAATAGGCGGTCAATAGAAAACTTCAGTCGCTCATGGATTTGCTATCTCAAAGGAAAAAATCAAACTTTTAATTTTTGGAGGGCGGTGCAGGAGAAGATAATTTAACTGTTATTGACCTGGGATTAAATAAAAAAGGCCACTTCCAAAAGAAAGTGGCCTGAAATTAGGTTTAAGTGCTTTGGTTACATTAAATCAAAGCGATCTAAGGTCATTACCTTATGCCAGGCAGCAATAAAGTCTTTCACAAACTTTTCTTTGGCGTCATTGCTGGCGTAAACCTCGGCAATTGCTCGAAGTTCTGAATTTGAACCGAAGATCAAGTCCGCACGAGTTGCCGTCCATTTGGTTTCTCCCGTTTTCCGATCCTTCCCTTCGAAAATTCCTTCTTTATCTGTTTTAACCCATTGGTTTTCCATGCTTAGTAAATTCACAAAGAAGTCGTTGCTAAGGGTTCCTACACGATTGGTAAATATTCCGTGTTTAGAGTCGTCAAAATTGGCACCTAATGCACGCATACCACCCACTAGGACAGTCATTTCTGGCACATTGAGTGATAGCAATTGAGCT
>JBMYJC010000078.1:0-7561 GCA_049594055.1 Luteibaculum sp.
TCAAAATGGGGGTTTTACAGTATAAAACAGGGCAACCGGTCTGACTTTTGTCCATCACTGTATTTGAAATCACTCATTTCAAATATTAAGACTGCAAATAGAACTAAGTGCCCTTCCGGTGCTTTAAGTTTTAAGGAAAACCATTGATTTATTCCACCTTCAATTGAATTTTATGGCTATTTACATAGGCTTCCATTGGGGGCATTTCAATAGAAATGCGAAGGATATAATTTCCAGGCTCCCTGGGCGCCTCGATGTGTAGATCAAATTTCTTCTCATGAAGAATTTCTCGGCTAAATACCAACTGGTAGGGATTCCGATCAATCAGTTTTGTTCCCTTAAAATAATAATATCCAATTGTTGGATCAGGTAATTCGGCATCCCACAGGACATCGGGGTTCTCGAGCAAGATCTCTACATCCACAGGTATAGTAAAACGCCCACTCGCTTTTAGCTCATAACTATTTTGCGGAGTGTTAAACCAAAATTTGGAAAATGCTCTGAAATTGGGCAGTGTATCCAACCAATTGACACCCTTTTTAGTCTCCAGTGGGTAAAATTCATTTATCTCCCAATTGGCAACATAAATCACGGTGTCTCCAAGTAGTCCTTCCTCCCAACCTGGAATAAAGTCAAATTGGGTATTTCTGTAGCGGATGTTGGAAATGTTATGGGCTTTTTCTCCCGCATACCACATATACTTGGACGCACCAGCATAGCTATTTGTAAATACCACAGGATATGATCCAGCTACCTTCTGGATACTATGGGCCCACGACTGCCAACCATGGAATTGCGATTTTTTTGTAACAGACTCTGGCCAAGGTAAATCCAAAACATAAACGCGAAGGCAAATGATAAGCCCTATGCTAATCCAGGCAAGTGTTTTGCTAATCTTATGCCAATTTACCCGAGACTCAATTTCTGGATAGGCCAAAAGAAAAATGAGGGGAACGGTATGAGCAATCCAATTGGCTTCAATACGATCTTTAAAGCTAGAGATGAAAAAGAAAATCCAGGTTCCTACAACCACCGCCATTGCAGTTTTCTCTATGGAATTAAAGTGCTTCTTTTTCACCAGTGCCCAAAGGAAGATAAAGCCTACCAAGGGCCCTGAAATTAAAGGGATCTCAACAATGTATTCCAGGCTATTTAAAACACTGTATGGCTCGGAAGATCTATCCACTAATTGAAACCAAAAACTCGGAAAATCATGCTGGTATTGCCACCATAAATGAGGCACAAAAAGCAGAAGAGCAAAAACCGCTGCCAAATAGAATTTCGGATTTCGAAGGATCTGCCAGCGATAGATCATTGCAGACAAGATTACCACCACACCGTGATATTTAGCGTAGACTAATGCGGCCATGCAAAGACCTAGGACCAGCGTCCAATACCAAGCACGCTGGTACAAAAAGCGATCAAAGACCAGACAAAACACCAGCGTAAAAAAACAAAGAGGAACATCGGGAACAGCTATAAAAGAGCCAAACTGAAAAACCAGCACGGAAGAAAAGAGCAGATAAAATAACTTGAGATTCGTAGGTTTAAGAAGTTTCTCGAGGAAATAGAGACTTAGGAGCGATAGGAGTAAAATTCCAAATCGAACCCCTAAGCTTCCCCCAAAAAACAATGCTCCAAAGCGTATTAGAACAGAAATTACCGGAGTGTGATCAAAATATGCCCAGCTTAGCTGCTGTGCGCAGGCCCAGTAATACACCTCATCATTCATCAGATCGGTAAAAACTGCTTGGCAGAGACCTACCAAGAACCAAAGGAGATAAAAGGTACTCCTGATTTTTTGATCGTTTTTGGGCATAGCGCGGCTAAAATATCCAGACAGGACACACTACGTGGATTATAATTTATTTTTTTGCCGCATGCGCCTGATTTTTTTTGCTCTGTTAGCATGCTTTATGCCTAGCCGTTTGTTTGGTCAGCATAAAGCGGCATTAAAAATTCAGAGCGAACCCATTGATGTAGTCTGGCAGATGTGCTCTTCCCAACAATCGGTTTGGACCACTACAAAAAAGGGCTTGTATCGGTTTAATGGGTGGGAAAGCACGTGGATTACAGAAACAGAAGGATTACCAGAAAACCAGGTGGCCAGTGTTTATCCATCAGACTCTGGTTTATGGGTGGGTTTTATGCGCCTGGGGCTCTACCATTACAATCCGCAGCAAAATCGTTTTATAGCCCTTGCCGATACTAGCAAAGGGTACCCCGTACTTCCCGATTATCGTGTGGGGGCAATATTAGAAGTATCCGATACCGGAATTTGGTATCAATCTCATCATTTTGGGGTGGTTTTCTCCCACTTTCAAAAAGCGCAGTCCAAGGTTTACACCCCTAGCGATTTTCTCAACGTACCGGTAGAAAGAGGCTTAAACATTATAAAAGGCTGGCTTCCACATCCAAAAAATAGCAGCATAAGAGTTGCCTTTGGAAGCGCTGGGGTTTATGGATTTGATATCAACAGAAAAGAATTCCTGTGGTATAAAAAGCTAGACGAGAAAATTGCCCTAAACAAGGAGCAACTTACCGGATTGGAGAGCATTGTTCGCTCCATGGTTATTTTAAACAACAAACTCTATTTGGGTAGCTGGGGAGGTGGACTTTTAATTGCCGATTTAGACCTAAATAGCTTTCAGCAAGTACTGATAGAAGAAAAATATCCTATTTCAGGTTCCCGCAATAATGTGCGAAACGTAACGGTACTAAACGATAGCACCTTACTACTTTCAACCAATCTCGGTCTGGGATATTACCATATCCATCAAGGGCGCTTCCAACTAAAAACAGACTTGCAGGGAAATGCCCTCATTAAAAATCCATGGACTGCTACAACCGATAGTGCCGGCACCTGGGTAGTGAATTCAGAGGCCTTGTATTTAATCCCCAAGAAAGAATTACCCTATACATTTTACGGAAGTCAGCGCTCGGTGGTAGACTACCACAAAATTGATAATGGCTTGGAATACCTCGCTTTCTATCAACAAGAGAGTGAGTTGGGCAAGAGGGAAAATGAAAGCTACCGCGTATTAAATTTTTCTTTGGAAAAGAAAGCCCGTGTGCCCCAATCTACCGCTATTCACGGGTGGAATGGAAAAGTCGTATTAGTGGGCAAAAAAGATTTTCACCTGCTTAAGGACGATCAAATAATTGCTGAATTCAACCTTAAAAAACTGAGTGGAGATGAAAGTGCCATTACCAGTAGTTTCATAAATCAAAAAAGAGATCTCCTTTTTATTGCAACCAAGGCGGGGATCATCCACAGATTCAATCTTAATACGAACCAAATCCATAGCTACCCAATTCCACAAAGGCGGCAATGGGTTCAAAACTTTATTGAGATTGAGGGTAGCGTGTTTTATATCGGTGAGCACGGTTTTGGAAAAATTCTTGACCATTCGATCACCTATACGGATGCAGAAGCCCTATTTAAAAAGGCGGGTATTCCCAAAGACATTTTTGTAAAAATGGTAGCTGACAGGCGTCACATTTTTTTGGGCACAAGCAAATACGGAGTCCTCGTTCTAAACAAGGCCTTTGAGTTTAAAAAGCACCTGAGTTTAAATGATCGATTTGTTGAGGATATAAAGGATATAGCCCTTTTGGGTGACAAAATCTATTTAGCCGGACAGAATGGCCTGCATGCAATGGATAGCACGGGAAAAAACTACTTTTTTAAAGGGGCTGCCTACGGATTGGATAGCTTGTTGTGGTGTAAAACTATTGGCCCAGAGCTCATTTTAGGTGGCTACAAGGGTTTGTACATTACGGATAGCTCCATCCTGTCTTTTCAATTTCCTGGTCCCCAACCCTTTCTTTCGCAATTGGAGGTTATGGGCATGGAAGTCCCCATTTCCGGTAATATAGAGCTAGCCTACTTCAGCAATTGGGTGGAAGCACGTTTTGGCGCAAGAAGTATGGCTCCTAACCAAAGTATAATTTCCTACCGCCTGTTTCCCCAAAAAGATTGGCGGGAGTGCAAGGAAAATACCCAGGTTAGTTTTCCAAGCTTAGCACCGGGTTACTATGAACTTCAGGTAAAATCTGCCCTTCCCAACGAGGAAGCCAAGGAAGAAAGCTTATTGATCATTTTGGTTAAACCCGCTTGGTGGCAAACCTGGTGGTTTCGGATTTTGGTGGCGGCTATCCTATTAGCCTCAGTGATTTTTTATTACCGTACCCGAATAGGCAGGCTGCTTAAACAACAACAGATTAAAAACGAACTACACCGGTTGGAAATGCAGGTACTCAGAGTACAAATGAATCCGCATTTCTTATTTAATGCACTTAATTCCGTTCGATTCTTTGTGCTAAAATCGGACAAAAAAACCGCCTCGGAATACCTCTCTAAATTCTCAAAACTCCTGCGCTTTATTCTAAACATCACCACCAAGGACAGGATATCTATTGCTGAAGAAATGGAAGGATTACGACAATATCTTGAATTCGAAAAACTGCGCTTTGAAGGCGATTTTAATTACCAGATTACTATTGGAGAAGGCTTGGATATCAATCAAACAGCCATCCAACCGCTATTAACCCAACCCTTTGTAGAAAATTCTATTTGGCACGGATTTCAAGGTTTGGATGGAAGTGCCAAGCTGGATATTCAAATAGAACAAATTGACGATGTGATTGTGGTAAATATTCAGGATAATGGTATTGGCCGCAAGGCCGCTGCAGAAAACCGTAAAAAAGCACATAGCAGCAAAGCCTTGTCCATCACCCAGGAAAGGCTTCAGGCCTTGCAAGAAAAATCGGGAGTTAAATCTGGATTTCGCTTTGTAGATTTAACCGAAAACGGAAAAGCCACCGGAACTCGGGTAGAAATTACCTTTCCTTATGAGAGCATTAATCGTTGATGATGAATTACACAGTTGTGAGGTAACAGCAGAGCTTATCTCCCAGTATTGCCCATCAGTGGAAGTTTTGGGCTACGAACAAAACCCGATTAAAGCGCTAACTCGCATTTTAACCGAAAAACCAGAATTACTCTTTTTAGATATTGAAATGCCCCAATTAAATGGGGTAGAATTGGTTGAAAAATTAGAGGCTCCCATTCCAGCCATCATCTTCACAACCGCTTACGATCAATTTGCCTTGAAGGCAATAAAATTGGGTGCCATAGATTATTTGCTAAAACCAATAGATGAACTGGAGTTAATAAAAGCGGTGCAAAGGGCATCAGAAAGAATTGACAAAGACAAGAGCGAAATTCTAAGTGCCCTAAAAGACTTAAGCGTACAACCCGAAAAGCTTACCATTGGCACAATGGAAGGTGTGGAATGGGTGGCATTTAATGAAATAATACGATGCCAAAGCCACAGCAATTACACCACCATTTATACCACCGATGGTAAAATTACGGCCTCGAAAACACTTAAAGAGATAGAGGCACAACTACCTACGCACTTATTCTTTAGAGTACACAACTCCCATGTGGTAAACCTGGAAAAGGCAAAACGATTTTTAAAAGGAATTGGAGGAACCCTGGTAATGGAAAACGGAGATGAAATCCCGGTTTCCCGCAACCGGAAAGCGGCACTCATTCAAAAACTAAAAATCTAAAACCATTTACTCAATACGAGATACCAACTACTCAATCTAGCTTAAGCCTGCCCCTGTTGCCGGTATTTTCGAGGAAAAGTCCTTGAGATGCTGCGCCTTTTACCTGCTTGTTTTTTCCTGAATTGGCTTATTCTTATTTCAAGCTCATCTAGCCAAGCACAAGGTTGTGGAAGTAGCGCCAGCGAAGGCTGGGAGACCCAATTTGGATACCCTGGTGTTTTTACTCCCGATGTTCGTGCCTCAACCATAGCTAGTAACGGTAAAATCTATTTTGGAGGATCCGATAATAGTTTGTTTGCCCGCGATGTAAACATCAGAGGCATTGCTGCCTGGGATGGCGAAAAATTCCAAAACATCGGAAAAATGTATTGCAGTGGCTGTGGAGGTACAGATTTTGTTTACGCCATGGCAGCTGATGACCAGGGGAATATCTACTTCGGAGGAAATTTCTCGGGTATGGATGACAGCACGGGAAACCGAACCAGCAGCCCGAACATAATAGGATTTAATACCAATACCGGAACTTTTTTCCCTTTGGGAAAAGGGCTTTCAAACACTGACAATTCAACCCGAGATCATGTGTTGGACCTATTTTACCGCAACGACACCCTCTTTATTGCTGGTCAATTTAATCAGGCCACCCAAATCAACAACTCGCAAATAAACTGTTCCCTTGTAGCAGGTTACGATTTAAATACGGGCAGCTATTTTGATCTGGATGGAGGAATCAAGGGTTCTGCAGACATTCCCGCATCGCAAGTTGAAATCCGCAGCATAGCCGCTAGCCAGGAAGGCCGGTTGTACTTTGGTGGATATGCCGATCAGTTAGCCGACAACAGAAAATTTAAAGGGCTTGCAAGCTGGCGGCCCAGCGATGCCTGGACCCTGGTACCCGATTTACTGTTTTACAGCGAGCAGCAAGCCGACTATGTTGTTCCCAACATCTACGATTTAGAAATAAGTTCAAGTGGAGAGCTTCTCGTAAGCGGCAGTTTCAGACCTCAGGTCATCAACCCATCCGATCCAGACTACACCATTATCCACTTAGCCCTATTTCAAAACAATGCCTGGAGCTATTTGGATGAATTCGAATTTGAAACCGGAGTTGGCGTAATTGAAAAAATATTTCCAGACCCCAACAGCGGCAATCAATTTATCCTGACTGGAAATTTCATCAATACCCAGGTCCTAGATAACCAAAATGATCCTGCTCCACTTTTAGCAGGAATCTGGAACATTGCTAGCCAAAACTTCTCCCCCATTGCATTTGAAGACCAGGAAGATTTTACCGCCCCCGGTCCCGTTTACAACTGCAACTTCCACAATGGCCAATATTATTTCCTGGGCAAACAAACCGGTATGAATAATTTCTTCAGTCCCGGAATTACCCAGTGGAACGGTCAAAACTTTATGGGCATGGGCCAAGGGGTTGGAGGTTCTTCTGGGACTGTATTCACCTATACCGAAATAAATGGTAAGCTCTTAGTAGGAGGAGATGCTGATAATTTCGGTTCACTGTTTAAACCTGCCATGGCGTACTGGAATGGCAATGGCTGGGAAGCATTTGCTCATGAGTTTGACAACAGTGCCAGTATCCACGCATTAGAAAAAGATGGCAACACCCTTTGGATTGGTGGTAAGTATCAGCAAATAGACAATGATGATGTGTATGGGATTTGTTCAGTGAACCTCAACACTCAAAGTATTACAAGCTTTGGGGATGGAATTGCTGGTGCCAGTGAAACGGTTAAGAGCATTAAAGTATTCCAGAACAAAACCTACATAGGAGGAGACTTTGAAGAGATTGACAATGAAAACGCAGATGGAAATGCCGTTTTTGACGGCAACAACTGGACAGAAGCTTTTGAATTGGACGGAAACAGGGTTGTAAATAAGTTTTTAAATCTGGGAGACAGCCTGCTGCTTATAGCTGGAGACTTCTCTGGTGTTGGAGGCAACAGCGATTACGCATATTTATTTG
>JBMYJC010000079.1:0-7521 GCA_049594055.1 Luteibaculum sp.
CCACTGCTTATACAAAGCAGCATTACGCTGTAGAATATGTTAACCCATTTATTTAGCTGCCCCCTCATACTACCAGTCCTTCTCAACCTTTACTTTTTGCGCCTTTCCCTTGGCTTTGTTCACTTTGCGCTGCACACCTTTTTCCTGCTGATTTAAAGCATCTAGAAGGTTTTCGGCATTCTTGCGCTTCATTTGTTGCTGCTGCTGCTGTTGCTGTTGCTGCTGTTGATCTTGCTCCTGCTTTTGTTGCTGCTCCTCTTGTTCCTGTTTCTGCTCTTGCTCTTGCTGCTCCTGATTTTTGTTCTGTTGGTTTTGGTCTTTGTTTTCTTCCTTCTGTTCCTGTTCTTTTTCTTGATCCTTTTTATCCTGCTGTTGTTGCTGTTGCTGCTGTTCCAGGAGTTTCTTAACCAAGCTGTAATTGTATCTCGTATCCTCGTCTTGAGGATTTAATTTTAAAGCCTCCTTGTAAGCCTTTAGACTTTCTTCCAGCTTTTGCATTTTAAAATAGCTGTTCCCAATGTTGTGGTATGCCTTTGCTTTTTCTTCTTTGGTTTTTGCCTGGGTTAAAGCTTGTGTATAAACCCCCAAGGCATTCTCAAAATCATCTTTCTGATAATAGGTGTTTGCTTTATTAAAATTGGCGGCCTCGCTTATGTTTTGCTGCTCTGCATTTCCAAGTTGATTAAATTTATCCAAGGCCGCATCGTACTCTCCTTGTTTGTACAGCTCGTTGGCTTTGCTCAATTCAAACTTGGCATTTTGTCCAAACGCAACTGCACTTAACAGCAAACAAAATATGATTGCGCATTTATTCATGGCCAAAAAGTTTAAAGCGTCTTAACCATTCTGATTTTCGGGTATTGATGGTAGCATCAATAAGAATCAAAAGAATTGCAGGTAATAAAAACCACTGAAATCGGTCTTCATATTCCTGGTATACTACCGTTTCTAATTCCCCTTTTGCCATCCCTTCAATTTCTTCATTCAACAATTCAGTGGCTTGCTGCGAGTTGCTGGCAAAAATTGCCAGTCCGTTACCCTTATCAGCAATCTCCTCAATAAGGCCGGCATTCAATTTAGAAACCACAATGTTACCCTCATTGTCTTTTTTAAAATTTTGGGAGCGTCCGGTGGGAAGAGGAGCCCCTGCTACGGTTCCCATACCGATTGAAAACACGCGCACTCCATTATCGCTGGCGTATTTTGCAGCAAACCCGGCATCGTCTTCGTGGTTTTCCCCATCTGTAATCACCACAATGGCTTTGCCTGCTGTACTCTCCATATCAAAACCCTGAAAAGCCAAATCTATTGCCGATCCGATGGCTGTTCCTTGTGTGGGAACAATATCTGGGCTTATGGAAGAAAGAAATAAGCGAGCAGCACTGTAATCGGTAGTAAGGGGAAGTTGTACAAAGGCCTCTCCTGCAAATACTACCAATCCAATTCTATCCCCGTGCAGGCTTTCTATTACCTGTTCTATCATCCGCTTAGCTTTAGCCAGGCGGTTTGGATTGAGGTCTTCTGCCAACATTGAATTGGAGACATCCAAACAAAACATGATGTCTATTCCTTCTGTCTGTCCTTCGGCCAAGCGTGAACCAATTTTTGGGTTTACCAGAGCAAAAGTCAAAAGAAAGAGGCTGAGGCGCAGCAACCAATAGCGTGCTGCATGTTTGGTTTTTGAAACAGGTTGAGCAATTGCTTGCATGAGGTTTTGCTCCGCAAAACGTTGGCTTGCCTTGTTTTTCCAGCGAGAAATGAAATAAAAAATTACCGCCAAAACAGGACCCGCCAGTAAAAGAAGAAACCAAGTTTTATCGTGGAATTTTAATCCACTCACCCAGCGCTCGCCATATTGGTAACACAGGTATCCAAACGAAATAAATACTAGTTCTACCAGCAGGGCCACTAGCAGGAAACGATTGGCTTTATATGTTCCTTTTTGACTCATTTTAGGGTATGGATCTGAAAAGTGTATTGGCCAATAAAAACTCAATAAGTAGCAAAGCAGCGCCTATGCAGGCAAACCAGAAATACTCCTCATTTTTCTGCGCATACTCGGTAACTTTTATCTCTGTCTTTTCCAGTTGGTCTATGTTATTGTATATCTCGCGTAATGCATCCTCCGAGGTAGCCCGGTAGTATTTTCCTCCTGTTGTAAATGCGATTTTTTCCAGAGTTAACTCGTCAATATTTACATCCACATAATCATAGCGGTAGGTTCCGTTTGGAAAAATGCTTACCGGAGAGAGTGCTTTACCTTTGCTTCCTACCCCAATCGTGTAACATTTTATGCCAAATTCCTTGGCTAATTCAGCGGAAGTGAGTGGATCAATCTCTCCCATGTTGTTCACCCCATCTGTTAAAAGGATAATCACCCGGCTCTTGGCTTCACTTTCTCGCAAACGGTTTACAGCTGTGGCCAATCCCATCCCAATGGCTGTTCCACCTTCTAGAACACCCGTATTTACTTCCTCCAACATGCTCTTTAAAACACGTTGATCTGTGGTAACAGGGCATTGCGTAAAGGCCTCACCTTCGTACACCACAAGTCCAATTCGGTCGTTAATCCGCTTAGAAATAAACTCGTGTGCAACTGTTTTCGCACTCTCCAAACGGTTGGGTTTAAAGTCTTTAGCCAACATGGATGCAGATACATCCAAAGCAATAATAATATCAATACCCTCTGTGCTCACATTGCGAAAACTATCCTTGCTTTGTGGTCTTGCCAGAGCGATAATTAAAAAGGTTAATGCCAAATAGCGCAATCCTTTTAGG
This sequence comes from Luteibaculum sp., assembly GCA_049594055.1. Lineage (GTDB taxonomy): Bacteria > Bacteroidota > Bacteroidia > Flavobacteriales_D > Luteibaculaceae > Luteibaculum. The sequence goes on from JBMYJC010000079.1 coordinate 2,779, forward strand.
CTGTCTCTGAAAAATCCCTTGCTAAAAAGCGGAGGCTTTTTAAAGTGGCGAAAAGTTGAGAGCGCCACTTTAGCCGTGCGGCGGGTAGACCATACAATCTGTCCGATTGCCAGGAGCGGAATGCTAAGCAAGAGCCAAAAAAAGCTGGGATGCTTAAACTCGTATTGGTGGCCAATGTACTGCCATAACACAAAGCAGCACAGCAAGATTAGCAATGCAAAAACAATATTTCCTATTTGAGACTTACGCATTTTGCTCCTTGGGTTCTGCTGTTTGTTCTACAATGGCTATGGCTTTTTCTATGCTGGATTTGGCATAGTCTGCTCCCGGTTTCTCCTTGGCAAACTTCACCATATCTGCCAGATTCAAGACTTCTGATAATTCTTCTAGCAAAGACTTAGGTTGCAGTTTAAAGCGCAGGGCCTCAATAATTTCTGCACTGGTTTTTTCCAATGCCTGCATGTGGTAGCGCTCGGCCAAATAGTTTCTTGTAATGAGAGAAATATTGCTGTAGAATTCTTTTTCTCCCTGCTTCTCCCAAGCCTTTTCCCGCAGAAGTTTTCGCAATAAATCCAAGGCCTTTTCATCGGCTGGAATTTTTGGTGCCACTTTTACTGGTTCTTTTTCTTCCGTTTTCTTGGGTTTGCGACTATACCAGCGCAGCAACCAAATAATTGCAAAAACCAAAACCGCCAGTAATACCGGATAATACCAGTAGGCCTTTATGTAATCTACAAGGGTTAAGGGAATGGCCACATTGTCTTTAATGGGCTTTACTTCTGCTGTAGTGTCCACTTTGGCTGGAAAAACACCAACCATTAAGGTGTTAGAAAATAAAGTGTCGCCTCCAAGTAACACGGGAATAGGCCCTACTTCAAAACTCCCCGAATCGAATCCGCTAATGGGTCCGGAAAGGGTGTATAAAAAATGAAAGCCCGACTCATCCTCCCAAATACTAGTATCTCTTTTTAGCGAGTCTGTTAATTCAAGCGATCCCAGGAAAGGATTTATACTATCTGGAATGATTAAACCCTGCGATTTTTGTTCTGTAGTCAGCTCTATGCTTAGGGTAAAATCGATGGGCTCTCCATACAGAATTTGGGTTTTAGAAAGCTCTAATGCAGGTTGCTGCCCAAATGAGCCAACAGCAAATGCCAATAAACCTAGCGTAATTAACAACCTTAAGCTATGCATGTAAACTCCGCTTTTTAAAGAGGTTAATTAATGGTGCTACATAAGAGCGGTTGGTGTAGAGTTCTACAAAATCCACCCCATTCTTTTTAAACAACTTGTGCAGGCGCTCGTTAAAGCGAGCCGCAGACTTAGCATACTGTTCACGCACTTTTTTATTGGAGCTGTTTATCCAGGTCCACTCCCCGGTTTCGGGATCTTGAAATGGGATTAAACCAGCTGCTGGTATGCTCTCCTCTCGCTCGTCCTTAATTTGCAAGGCAACCAAATCGTGGCGCTGGTTGGCATGGCGCAATGCATCTCTAAATGAATGATCATCTAGAAAATCGGAGATTAAAAAGGCAATGGCCCTTTTTTTAATGGCGTTGTTAAAAAAGTTGAGCGCCTCGGTTAAATCCGTTCCGCCAGATTGAGGTTCAAATTCGATAAGCTCCCGAATAATGCGTAGGATATGGCTCTTACCTTTTTTGGGTGGAATAAACTTTTCCATCTTATCGGAAAAGAAAATCACCCCAATCTTATCATTGTTCTGAATAGCAGAGAATGATAGTACCGCGCATAGCTCGGTTATTAAATTGCGCTTGAGTTTTTCCTGGGTTCCAAATTGGTAGGATGCGGAAACGTCCACCATCAAAATTACGGTTAGCTCACGCTCCTCCTCAAAAACCTTAACAAATGGACTATTAAAACGAGCTGTAACATTCCAGTCAATCGTTCTGATCTCGTCACCGGGCATGTATTCTCTAACCTCGCTAAAGGCCATTCCACGACCTTTAAAAGCCGAGTGGTACTGTCCAGAAAAGATTTGATTGGATAGTCCGCGCGTTTTTAACTCAATACGCCTTACGCGCTTCAGTACTTCGGATGTGCTTTCCTTGTTAACCTGCATACGCTTATGGCTACGGTACCTCTACACGATTTAGAATTTCGGTGATAATTTCGTCTGATGTAATGTTCTCGGCTTCCGCCTCGTAGCTAAGACCAATTCTGTGGCGCAAAATTCGGTGGCAGACTTTTCTAATGTCTTCTGGCACCACAAAACCTCTACGATTGATAAATGCCAATGCTTTACCGGCCATTGCCAAGCTTATACTTGCACGTGGAGAGGCTCCGAAATTTATCATGCCTTCCAGCTTGTTGATACCGTTGCGCTCTGGATATCTCGTAGCATCTACGATATCTACAATGTATTGCTCAATTTTCTCATCCAAATAAACCTCGCGGATGATTTCGCGCGCATTGATGATGTCTTTTGGCTTTACCACCTGGTTTGGAACGGGGTAAGCTGCTTTGGCGATATTGTTTCTTATGATGAGTTTCTCTTGTTCTTTCTCAGGGTAATTTAAAACTACCTTAAGCATAAAACGATCGACCTGGGCCTCGGGAAGCGGATAGGTTCCTTCCTGTTCTACCGGGTTTTGTGTAGCCAAAACCAAAAAGGGTTCTTCCAGCTTAAAAGATTCTTGTCCTATAGTTACCTGTCGCTCCTGCATGGCCTCAAGCAAGGCCGATTGAACCTTTGCCGGAGCCCGGTTAATCTCATCTGCCAGAATAAAATTGGAAAAAATAGGTCCTTTTTTCACCAGAAACTCTTCTTTCTTCTGGTTGTAAATCATAGTACCAATTAAATCGGCAGGTAGTAAATCTGGGGTAAACTGAATGCGGCTAAAATCTACATCCACGGTTTTTGCTAAGGAGTTAATAGCCAGTGTTTTAGCCAAACCTGGAACTCCTTCCAATAAAATGTGTCCGCGGCTAAGCATTCCAATTAACAGCGATTCAATCATCTCGCGCTGGCCTACAATGGCCTTTTCCATTTCGCTGTAAATAAGGTCTATAAAGCTGCTTTCTGCTTTAATTCTCTCGTTGAGTTCCCTGATGTTTACATCGGTGCTTGTACTGCTTACTTCCATGCGTTTTGGGTGTTGTAATTGGATTAATTAGCCCTGCATTTAGAGCCCGTCAAAAGTGCGGCCTCACTCATTTTTGTTCAATACAATTGCAGTTAAAGAATGTTAAGCATTAACCTTAATTAATGGGCTAAAGGGCTCAATCAGTGTAGGTAAAAAAACCAAAAAGCATTAGAATATTTCAAATTACTCCCGATTAATAGGCTCTTGATCATTAAGAATCCATTATTCAATACTATTTGCATGCTTAGGGCTAGGAATAAGGGTAATTTTGCAAACTGAAAAATATACACCAAGCTAATTTTTATGAATTCGTTTAAAAAGTTTCTTCCCTCTACTGCCCTGCTCTTATTGATTGCTTTAGGATCCTGCACCAAACCAGAGAGCTCAGAAAACTTTCCACTAGATAGCGTTCCTGCTGTGGAAACTAAGGCCGCTAACTTAACTGATAGCACCAGCGGAACAAGTGGAGGAAATGTGCTTAGTGATGGAGGTTATCCGGTTACTGAACGCGGAATATGCTGGGCTCTTCAAGTCCCTTCTGTAGAAAATATCCGAACTATAGATGGATCAGGAACAGGAGGTTTTGACAGCGAGTTTGGCGCTCTGCTTTTAGATCAGGTTTATTTTGTTAGGGCCTACGCCACCAATGAAAAAGGCACGGGATATGGCGCGGCAGATTCTGTTTACACCAATACTGGTGTTTTACCTTTTATCCGCACTGGTAAAGCGCAAAACATAGACAGCAGCTCGGCAGAATTGGTAGGGCTTATCGGCTATTTTGGAAGCGAAGAAGCGGATGTTTACGGCATTTGCTACAGCCGGGATATAAACCCCGATACCAATGATATAGTTATTGAAGCTGCGCTAAACGGGGTTGAGTTTAGAGGCTTGGCAGAAGGTTTAATCAGCGAAACGGAATATTACGCCCGCGCATTTTGCTACAAAGGCAATGAAATAAAGTACGGGAACGAGATTGCCTTTACCACATCAAAACTCAGCTGTAACCCCAAGGCAGACCATGTAAATTACAAAGGGCAATCTATTTTATTGGACTCCATTTTTAGTAATATAGGAGCTGGCACCACTTTTAGCATATTGGCCTATCGCAAGGATAATATTCCTGGACAAAGAGAGTACCTCATGGCTTTTGGTATTGATAAAAACTATGGAACAGGAGAATATTTATTGGTGGAAGAAGCCCCAACAGTTCCGGCTGAAGGATAATGTGAAGCCACCTTTAGATTTGGAACACAAGATTACAAAGCAGCTCCACAGAGCACCGCATACCTTGAGCGCAGCGGCACCTTTAGCTTTAAAATAACGCTGTGCGATGTTACGCTGATTGGAATAGACACCAACCACGTCTTTAATACCAACATGCAGTTTGAGCGCTTGTACTAAGCACAAAAACGCATTGGAAAACTCCGTGTAAATCTTTCCGGCTCGCCACATTAGGCGGGCCTTTTTTATGCGGAATTTTAAGAACTAAAACTGCTATGATGAGTGAACTGACCATAAAAGAAACAGCCCTTAAAGTGGCGGCTTTCCACGAGGCCTTTGGAATTGGAAACGCAGACAATCCAATAGCCAAATTGAGTGCTGCGGATATAGCCCTTCGTTTTCGTTTGATGGACGAGGA
>JBMYJC010000080.1:0-4969 GCA_049594055.1 Luteibaculum sp.
AAATCTTCCACATTATAAATCTGATAATGCCCACCTCGGGTGTTGTATGCAATGGATTTAAGGTAACCTTGATTCACCTCATGACCATATCCGATGGTGTAAATATTAACCCCGTTTTCCAGGGCGTTTTTGAGAACTTCATTTTTGGTGATTAAGCTTGAATTTTCGTGGCCATCGGTAAGAACAATTACCGCTTTACGCGCTACGTTTCGCGCCTTTTTTACGGAGAAAACTCCAGCGTTGGTGGCATCTAAAAGTGCAGTTGCTCCACCAAATGCCGAAAAATCGGTTTGGTAAAGTTTTCTTATCAGCCGGTCTGTTTTATCCATCAAATCCGTTTCCTGCATTACACGGTGGTCGTATTTAAAAAGACTTATTTCGTCATCCTCTCTTTTACTTTTAATAAAACGCTCTACTCCATCTTGCAAGGCATCTGCCCGCGGCCAGCCCATGGATCCGGAAAAATCTAAAACTGCTGCAACGGCATTATTTACGCTGTCTTTTTCGCTGTATTCCGTCACTGTAAAGTCGTCAATCTGCCTAACCTTTCCATCCGATCCTTTCACCATTAGGTTGCACCAAATGGATTTAAAATCCTCGCTCCCAGCACCATAGTAGTACACACCATTCTGATCTATAATTTGAACCTGAACCCCCGCTTTGGAGCCACTTTCAATAGATTTCATCACCAACCTCAGGGTATCGTTCTCTGTGGCTTCAGAAATGTGCCGAAGCTCGCGCATTCGGGTAAAGTTATAATCGGCAGGAGAAGTTATTGGGCCCAATTCTGGCTCTGGGTACAATCGCTGCTCTTGCGAAAAGGGAATCCAATCGATTTGAGCAGCGGTATTTACGCCAAGCAAATCGGTATAAAATTTAGTATCTCCGTTTGGGGTAACCGAAAAGGCAAATCGCGCATTCTGGTCAAAACCCAAAAACTCTTTGCTGCTAAAAAGCCTGGTTTTTTGGTTGGATGCCGTACCCCCCAATTCAAAACTCAACTCCTTGTCTACCACTGCCCATTTAAAATCGGCACTAATGTTTTTCATATCCCAGGTTTTTCTTCGGCTAAAAAGACCCTTGGGTTTTTGGTAGAGGAATTTAAGTTTTAGATCGTCCTCAAATTTATTGGCGGAGGCATTGTACACCTTAGGACTCACCGCATTCTGAGGAATAAGAAGAGAATCGCTATACCAGTTTAACTCAATTTCCTGGCGCATATCTCCCACCAATTCCCGTAGTTTTACATTTCCTGTAAGCGTTTGAATAACATAAAGCTCCTTTTCGTCATCAGGGCTTTTGGCCAACACGGCAACGTAATTTCCCACCTGACTTAACAGAAATTGGTCGGCAATAGCCACGCTAGGGTTTATGATAGCTCTTTTTTGACTGGGATCTGATTTGCGCAAGGCCATGGTGCGTTCCCGGGCATCATCTCGCAATGCCTTGCTAATAGACAGCTTCCCCATTCGCTTAAAAGTGGGTAGCTCGTATGTGTAGATATTCAGCTGGGTTCCCGTTCTTCTCGCTACGGTAAAGCCTTTTCCATCTTGTTCAAATACCAGGTCGTCTCCGAAATACTTTTTCCGGGCTCTTTCTTTCCCCACTTGCCAAAACAGAATTTGCTTTCTATCGGTAATAGCTGCAATGTGCTCATCGTCTTGGGTTACAATCAACTCCCTTATTTCGTTGTTGGCTGCAGTGCGGTAATCGGTGAGTTCTTCTCCCGTATACGCATCAAAAGCTTTTACAAAATTTGGTGCGCTAACAATGAAAAAATTATCCTGGTTGGCCATAGCAAAACGCATAGGCTGATCGGTTCTAAATGTTAGGTTTCCCAAACGGGTATTGTACATGCGGTAGTCGCCATCGGCTTGCACAAACAACATTTTCCCCGTATGGCTTAAGCGCAATGAGTCTATATCAGCATTTTTATCGTAGCGCAGTGTAAAGGACTGAATGAGTGTTTTGTAAGCCACGGAATATACTTCTGCCTGGTACACGTGTTGGCCCGTTACCCCGTCTTTTTCCTGATACTGGATATAGGCCAAAAAACGCCCATCGCCACTAATGGAGTGATGCCGTTGGGCAAAGGCGGTTAATCCCAACAAAAGAATTACCAGAAAAAGTGGGAGCCTAAGAAATTTTACTCCAAACCAATTTGTTTGCATATCTGAGTTTCAGCTGTTCTTTTAAAATTTTATGCTCCTCTAATTCAAGATTAGGATCCTTCTCTAGGATTTCTTTGGCCTCCTGCCGTGCTACCGAGAGCATATTGGCATCATAGACTAAATCTGCCAGTTTCAGGTCGCTATCACCACTTTGTCGCGTTCCCATTATTTCTCCGGTTCCGCGCAATTCCATATCCACTTCAGCAATCTTAAAACCATCCTGGGTTTCTACCATGGTAGAGAGTCTTTTCCTGGCCTCAACCGAGAGTTTATTGGATGACATGAGTATGCAATAGGATTGGCTTGCACCGCGTCCTACTCTCCCGCGCAACTGATGCAACTGGGCCAGCCCAAAACGCTCGGCACTCTCAATAACCATTACACTGGCGTTTGGCACATCCACCCCAACTTCTATAACCGTTGTAGCTATTAAAATTTGAGTCTCGCCATTTTTAAACCGTTGCATTTCGTATTCTTTATCCACGGCCTTCATTCTTCCGTGCACAATAGAAACCTGGTATTGCGGCTTAGGGAAGCGCCTGCTTATGCTTTCAAACCCATCCTCAAGGTCTTTGTAGTCCATGCTTTCAGATTCCTCAATGAGCGGATAAACCACGTAAACCTGCCTACCTTCCTTTATTTGAGCCTCCATAAACCCAAATAACCATTGCCTATGACTATCTCTTTTGTGCATGGTTTGTATAGGCTTTCGACCTGGAGGGAGTTCATCTATAACGGAAATTTCCAAATCGCTGTATATCGTCATTGCTAGGGTTCTGGGTATGGGCGTGGCAGTCATAACTAATACATGTGGAGGGGGGATGGATTTTTGCCAGAGTTTAGCCCTTTGCACCACGCCAAAGCGGTGTTGTTCGTCTATAACGGCTAATCCAAGCGATTTAAATACCACATGATCTTCAATTAAAGCATGAGTTCCCACCAATATATCCAAAGAACCGTCTTCGGTTTTCTCCAATATCTCCTTTCGCTCATTTCCCTTAACAGAGCCCGTTAACAAAGCAACTTGAAGGGGTAAATTTTGCAAGAGTTTGCTTATCCCCTGAAAGTGCTGTTGAGCCAAAATCTCGGTAGGAGCCATCATGCAAACCTGGCAACCGTTGTCTAAAGCCAGCAACATGCTTAAAACGGAAACAATGGTTTTCCCACTTCCCACGTCACCCTGCACCAATCGGTTCATGTGCTTACCATGCAAGGTAGAATGTCTAATTTCTCTCAGCACCTTCTTTTGCGCCCCGGTTAACTTAAAAGGCAGCTCTTGATTGTAAAACTGATTGAATAATTCCCCTACCTCCGTAAATACTCGTCCCTTGTTTTGCTGAATTTGCAGCACTTTACGCAGCATAAAAAAGAGCTGTAAAAAAAATAACTCTTCAAATTTTAACCTGCGTTTGGCCCAATTAGCCTCTTTAATATTCTCCGGGAAATGAATTTTTTGGAGCGCCCATTCTTTGCCCGGCAACTTGTATTTGCTTCTAATTTCGGGTGGAAGACTCTCTGGTAAGACCTTAGCTAAATCGAATAAATTTTGCCGGATGAGTTTTTGAATTCCCTTAGTACCCAAGCCCTTTTTTCCCAACTTTTCTGTGCTGGAATAAATGGGTTCAAAAGGCTGCAAATCTAATTTCATGTTGGCTTTAGGGATAAGCTCTGGATGAGCCATGCTAAACTTCCTTCCGTAGAGTGCTGGTTTTCCAAATGCCAGCACCTCTTGTCCGGGTATTAACTTTGGTTTTATCCACTTTATTCCTTTAAACCACACCAGTTTGCAAGTGCCCGTTGCATCGGTTATCAACACCTCAATTCTGGCTTTTCTTCCATGGCCAATCTCGGTGTACACCCCCAATTTGCCACAAATTTGCACGGTACTTTCCTCGCTGAGCTCGGCAACGGGTGTTATTCGAGACCGATCTACATAGCGAAAAGGGAAGTGACGAACCATATCGGCATAGGATTTAATGCCCAGCTCCGTCTTTAACAGTAAAGCTCTTTCAGGCCCGAGGCCTTTTAGGTTGGATATATCAGTTTTAGCGTCTGGCAAAACAAAAAAGCCCTTGAAATATCAAGGGCTTAAGGTACAATGAGAATTTCCATGCCGAGCCTTTGTTAAACGGATTTGCTAACAAAGTTTTTAAAGCAAAAGAGCCATAAGCATCCAATTTAATATCCATGTTACGTCAAAAAAAGATCGCTCGTCTTCCGAGTCATGATTTTTGACATGAAATATTTTTTAATATTCCCCTATTAAAATGCGAACACCAGAGAGAATCATGAAAAACTTTTTACTATTAATATTACTTGGAATAAGCTTTAACGGCTTTACACAAGATTGGAAACAAATTTCTTGTGGAACTGAGTTTTCTGTTGGCCTTCAATCTGACGGAACACTGTGGACTTGGGGATTTAATGGAAGCGGGCAATTAGGTACAGGCAACACCGATACCAAGTTAAGACCCGTAAAAGTAGGATTGGAAAAATGGTTAGCTGCTGATGCTGGATCCTTTCATACCATAGCAATAAAAGAAGATGGAACGCTTTGGGCATGGGGTTATAATGACCAAGGGCAATTAGGCATTGGCAATAGAGATGATCAAATCTCTCCGGTACAGGTTGGAACAGATAATGATTGGGTGTTTGTGAGTGCAGGTTGGGTACAATCCTTTGGAATAAAAAGTGACGGGAGTCTTTGGGCTTGGGGTTATAATGAATATAAAGCCCTTGGACTTGATACGGCCGAAAATTTTATTGTAAAGCCCGTACAGGTTGGGACCGACACAGAT
>JBMYJC010000080.1:4979-7520 GCA_049594055.1 Luteibaculum sp.
TCAAGCAGTTGGACATCAGTTTCTACAGGAGACAGTCATGTATTAGCAATTGCATCGAACGGTGCTTTATATGCTTGGGGTCATAACGAACACGGACAATTAGGAGATGGCACCAATCTGGAAAGAAGTACACCCGTGAGAATTGGTATGGATAATAACTGGACAAGCGTTTCGGCAGGCTTCGAATTTTCTTATGGCCTAAAGTCTAACAATACCCTTTACAGCTGGGGCTTTAATGCCAACGGACAATTAGGCCAGGGAAATACTACCCCGAATAACACCCCTACTCAGATTGGGACAAATGATATGTGGAAATTTATTGGAGCAGGTTCAAGTTTCGCCTTTGCAATCAACATGAATGGCGAATTATTTGGATGTGGATTTAATGGCGGCGGACAATTAGGCACAGGAGATTCCCAACAAAAACTTACCCTAACCAAAGTTGGAAATGATAACACTTGGGAAAAAATAGCTGGTGCCAGCGGAGCGGTGTTACAAGGAGTAATCCTCGGTAACCACACCATTGGGACTAAAAGTCAAACGGAAAACATTTGCGGTGCAGGTGATGGTAGAGAAGGACAACTGGGGAACGGAGTTCGCGCTGGGGGAAACACATTCCAGTGTGTTACCAGTACGGGAATTTTTGACCTAGCTTCCAGCGAAAGTAATTTGGACTTATACCCCAACCCTACAGACGGTTCTTTTAGTTTGAAAATAAAGAACTGGCAAGACTTTAATAGCTACGAAATTCTAAGTGTCTCTGGACAGGTGGTTAAGCAGGGTGCTATTTCTGGTGATAATTTAGATGTAGATATTAGTAATGTTGAAGCGGGGGTTTACCTGGTTAAAATAGTGGGCAAAAACCAAAATTTAATTGAGCGCATCACGAAAAGATAGGACCTTGCAGTTCTGGCAAAAAAAAAGCGCGAGGAAAATTACCTCGCGCTTTTTTTTGTTCAAATATTCGATTGTTAAGCCAACATGCTCAAAGGCTTTTCCAACATGCTTTTCACATCCTGAAGGAACTGCGCTCCTGTGGCTCCATCCACTACGCGGTGATCGCAGCTCAGGGTTAGTTTCATGCGATTTCCGGGTACAACAGCACCATTTTTTACTACCGGCACTTCTCTAATACCACCTACTGCAAGTATGCAAGCATCAGGGGGATTGATAATAGCCGTAAAGTCTTCAATACCAAACATCCCCAAATTAGAAATCGTAAAAGTATTCCCTTCCCAATCGCTAGGTTGTAGTTTTTTGTCCTTTGCTTTCTGTGCAAACTCTTTAACCTCGGCATTAATCTGCGTTAGCGATTTAAAGTTTGCATTCCTTACCACGGGAACCAGTAGGCCCTCTGGAACTGCAACGGCTACCCCAATATTTACCACATTGTTGTAGCGGATTTTATCGCCTAACCAAGAGCTATTTACCGCCGGGTTCTTTTTCAAAGCCAGCGAAACGGCTTTAATAACAAGGTCATTAAAAGATACCTTGCCCTCGATGCTATTGTTAATTTGAGTTCTTGCCTCTATAGCGTTATCCATGTCCACATCTATGTTTAAATAGAAGTGTGGTGCACTAAACTTAGATTCAGACAAACGCTTGGCAATGGTCTTACGCATTTGCGAGATATTCTCCTCGCGATAAGGCTCACCATCAAATTGCATTGTGGGCTGAGCAGCGCTTGATCCCGCTTTGAAATCTTCTATATCGCGCTTTACAATACGACCGCCATCACCGCTTCCTTTTACGGCTTTGATATCAATGCCTTTTTCTTCCGCCAATTTTTTAGCTAGTGGAGACGCCTTAACTCTACCCGATTCTGTAGTGTTAGAATCCGATCCATTTTGGCTGGACTTAGACGCGGATGCAGTTGTTTTCTCCTGCTCTTGTTTGGGTTCAGACTCAGGTTTTTTTTCCTCTTTTTTTGCTTCTTCTTTTTCTTCTGCCTTAGGTTCGGCAGAAGATTCTTTCTCTAATAATTCCGAAATATCCTCCCCCTTTTCACCTAAAACGGCAAGAATGGAATCAACAGGTGCAGAATCACCCTTTTCTACTCCAATATGAAGGAGAACACCATCTTGAAATGATTCAAATTCCATGGTGGCCTTGTCGGTTTCAATCTCGGCCAGTAAATCTCCAGCTTCCACCTCATCACCAACTTTTTTGTGCCATTCTGCTACAACACCTTCGGTCATGGTGTCGCTCAATTTGGGCATTCTAACAACTTCTGCCATAGCTTAATTTCTTACGAATGGATAATTTGGTTCGCTGTAAACGTCCTCGTATAAATCCTCTGGTTTTGGCTCTGGTGAATCCTCTGCAAACTTCACGCATTCGTCAACCAGTTTTTTAACCTCTTTCTGAATTTCTTTTAGTTCTGCCTCGGTAATTGCCTTTTCCTTAAGCAAATGGTTTTGCACTTTACCGATAGGATCCTGCTCCTTGTATTTTTCTACCTCTTCCTTTGTACGGTAAGTCTGTGGATCGGACATTGAGTGCCCTTTGTATCGGTAGGTTTTAATATCCAGTAGGGTTGGA
>JBMYJC010000081.1:0-1111 GCA_049594055.1 Luteibaculum sp.
AGCAGGATTACCATTTCCAGGTGCTGTTTAAGATCTTGGATAAAATGGGTTATTCCTGGGCAAAAAATTGCTACCACCTTTCTTACGGTATGGTGGATCTACCCACGGGCAAAATGAAATCGAGAGAGGGAACCGTGGTGGATGCCGATGATCTCATCAGTGAAATGGTAGAAGAAGCCCAACGCATTTCTGAAGAACTAGGAAAAATAAAACCCGATGAAGAGGCTTTCAGCCAATTGAACAGGACGGTTGGATTGGGTGCCTTGAAATACCATTTGTTAAAGGTAGATCCTAAAAAAAGGATGTTGTTTGATCCAAAAGAATCCATTGATTTTGCGGGACATACCGGGCCTTTTATCCAATATACTTACGCCAGAATTCAATCGCTTTTAAACAAGAAGGAGGTAGATTTTAAAGAGGTGAATACCGATATTTCCTTGCAATCCGAGGAAAAGCAACTCTTGGTACTTTTGGGGAAGTATCCTAGTGCAGTAAAACAAGCAGGCGATGAATTTAATCCTGCAGTATTAGCCAATTACCTTTACGAATTGGTGAAGGCTTACAACGTCTTTTACCAAAATATTACCGTATTAAAGGAGGAAAACAATATTTTACTCAATTTCAGAATGGCACTGAGTAAGAAGGTTGGACAAGTAATTAAATCGGGAATGTATTTATTGGGAATTGAGGTTCCCGCCAGAATGTAAATTTTAAAAGTTAGTAGGGAAGATGTTTGAGAATATTAGCGATAAGCTAGACAGAGCCTTTAAAGTTTTAAAAGGACACGGACAAATTAGTGAGGTAAACGTTGCCGAAACGCTAAAGGAGGTTAGGAGAGCCCTTTTAGATGCGGACGTTAACTTTAAAGTAGCCAAGAGCTTTACCGATCGGGTAAAAGAAAAAGCGCTGGGCCAGAATGTATTAACCAGCGTAACCCCTGGGCAATTGTTGGTTAAAATCACCAAAGATGAGCTCACCAATTTAATGGGAGGTTCCTCGGAGGAAATTAATTTATCTGGAAATCCAGCGGTGATCTTAATGTCTGGATTACAGGGTTCGGGTAAAACCACTTTTTCGCTTGAGCGCTTACGGCGGTTCGCTTGCGGATTAC
>JBMYJC010000081.1:1121-7435 GCA_049594055.1 Luteibaculum sp.
GTACACCGTTTATCACGCCCTCCCTTCCCAATCACACTATAAGTATAGTAGTTACATTATGTTGTTATGAGAGAGCGCATATAACGAACGTTAACAGTACACCAAGAATAAAAAAGGCAAGAAACCGCTTTTGGTTGCTTGTGATGTATATAGGCCTGCAGCAATCGACCAACTACATGTGGTCGGAGAGCAAGTGGGAGTAGAAGTGTATTCCAACCGCGAGGAAAAGAACCCAGTAAAAATTGCCCAAGAGGGAATTGCCCACGCAAAAGCCAATGGGAAAAACCTGGTGATAATTGATACGGCTGGTCGACTTGCGGTAGACGAAAAGATGATGGCCGAGATAGAAGAGGTTAAAAAGGCTATTAATCCTTCTGAAGTGCTATTTGTGGTGGATTCCATGACTGGGCAGGATGCGGTTAACACGGCTAAAACCTTTAATGAGCGACTGAATTTTGACGGTGTTGTTCTGACCAAGTTAGATGGTGATACCCGCGGTGGAGCGGCCATGTCCATTCGCGAGGTGGTGAACAAACCCATCAAATTTGTCGGTACCGGTGAGAAGATGGATGCACTGGATGTTTTCTATCCGGAGCGTATGGCCGATCGTATTTTGGGAATGGGTGACGTGGTTTCACTTGTGGAGCGTGCCCAGGAGCAATACGATGCGGAAAAAGTTAGGAAGCTGCAAAAGAAGCTGGCAAAAAACCAGTTCAATTTTGAGGATTTTATGGATCACATCCAGCAGATCAAAAAGATGGGTAACATCAAAGATTTAATGGGAATGGTTCCTGGAATGGGGAAAGCAGTTAAAGATATGGACATTGATGACGATGCCTTTAAAGGCGTTGAAGCAATTATACAATCCATGACGCTGCAGGAACGCACCCAGCCTGACCTTATTAATTCAAGCAGAAAACAGCGGATTGCCAATGGAAGTGGTACTAGCATCCAGGAGGTGAATAGACTGATTAAACAATTCGAGGAAACCCGGAAGATGATGAAATTGATGTCCAACAAGAAAAATATGATGGGCATGATGAAACAAATGAAAGGAATGAAACGCTGATGAAAATACTGGATGGTAAGGCAACAGCCGAAAAAATTAGGGCAGAGATAAAACAAGATGTGGCTGCCTGGATAAAAAGGGGGAACAGAGCACCGCATTTGGCGGCTGTTTTGGTTGGAGACAATGGAGCCAGTCTTACCTATGTAAATGCAAAGATTAAAGATTGCAAGGAGGTGGGTTTTAAATCCAGCCTTATTAAACTGCCTTCTACCATTACCCAGAATGAGCTCTTGGAGGAGATAGAAAAATTGAATAATGATGATGCATTAGACGGCTTTATTGTTCAATTGCCTTTACCAAAACATATTGATGAAGGGAAAATTACCCAAGCCATTTTGCCTACCAAAGATGTAGATGGTTTTCATCCAGAAAACTTGGGTAAGATGGTATTAAACCTGCCTACCTTTTTGCCGGCAACTCCTTACGGCATCATCCAACTCCTGGAATATTACAGTATAGACACCTCAGGAAAAAACTGTTTGGTGATTGGCAGGAGTAACATTGTTGGTACGCCCATCAGCATCCTGATGAGCCGGAATAATGAGCCAGGGAATGCCACTGTAACTTTGGCTCATAGCCGCACTCAAGACTTGGAAAGACTGGTTAAAGAAGCAGATATTTTAATTGTTGCCCTGGGTAAGCCCGACTTTATTAAGGGGGATATGATAAAACCAGGAGCCGTTATCATTGATGTTGGAATTACCCGTGTTGCGGATGCTACTAAGAAAAAAGGGTACCGCGTTGCTGGAGATGTGGATTTTGAGAGTGTTTCAAAGAAAGCATCATTTATTACGCCGGTTCCCGGTGGAGTGGGTCCCATGACCCGAGTATCCTTGTTAAAAAACACCTTACTCTCCTGTAAACGATCTGCTAAATGAGCAACCAGCCCTCTCAAGAAAACTCCAATAGCCAGGAAAAGGAGTTAAAGAATGTAGGTCTCAGCCTAAAGAGCCTGTTCCAATCCTTCTTAAACATATTTAAGGGGACCTTTAACATTAGAGAGGGGGCAGAGGTAAAAGCAACAACAGAGGGCATAAAGCGCGACATCTCATTTAAAGGCCACAACAGCTGGATTCTGGTTTTCTCCATTTTCATTGCCAGCATTGGATTAAACGTTAACAGCATTCCGGTCATCATTGGAGCCATGTTAATTTCTCCGTTGATGGGGCCAATTTTAGGGCTTGGATTAGCAGTTGCTACTAACGATTGGGAAACACTTACCCGTTCATTAAAGAATTTCGGGATCATGATCCTGATTGCCCTGGCTACGTCCACCTTGTACTTTACCATTTCTCCGCTCAGCGATTTAACATCGGAGTTACTCAACCGGGTTAAACCCACATTACTAGATGTTTTTATAGCCGTTTTTGGTGGGTTTGCGGGTATTGTTGCGGGATCCAGAAAAGAAAAGAGCAATGTAGTTCCTGGAGTAGCTATTGCTACGGCTCTAATGCCGCCGTTGTGCACCGCAGGATTTGGTTTAGCCTATGCCAACAGCTCCATGTTTTTTGGAGCCATGTACCTATTTCTCCTCAACTCGGTTTTCATCTGTATTTCCACCTACATTGTTATCCGCTATTTAAAGTTTCCACTCAAAGAGTTTGTGGATACTAAAAAGGAAAAGCAAATACGCTATTCCATTGCCGTTTTCGTGGCGGTGGTGATTATCCCCTCGGGTTTTATTTTTTACGATGTAATCAAAGAGACCATCTTCAACAGAAATGCAAATAATTTCCTGGGGCAAGAGGTTTTTTACGAGGGTACGGAGGTCATTAACCAGAAGGTGAAGTACGATAAGGAGGAAGGGAAAATAGACGTTTTCTTGATTGGGGAGCGTGTTCCCGCACCGGTTATTGAAGGCTGGAAAAAGAAGCTGAGCAAATACGACCTGGAAGGAACGGTGTTGGAAATCCATCAATCTAAGGACGAAACTGGTGAAATAGCTGGTAAATTATCCGAGCAGGTTCGCTCGGGCATCATCAGCGATTTGTACGAGCGCAATGAAGCCATCCTGGCCTCAAAAGATGAAAAAATTGCATTCCTAGAGCAGGAGTTAACGCGACTTAGTCAAGTGGACTCACTCCCTGTAGCTGCTTTGTTTTCAGAGGCAAAAGTTAATTATCCATGGGTAAATAAGATTCAAGGAGGGAACCTTCAATCATACGATGGGAATGTTAAAGATTCTCGGTTGGCTCTACTGGTTTATTATAATACAACCCTTACAAGCTCATCTGATAGTTTAAAATTCTTAAGCTGGACTAAAGTTCGCCTCAATTCGCCCGATTTAAATGTGGTGTTTATTCCTAAGAGGTAAATTAAATTCTTGATTTTTTCTCATTAACTAGAACTTGGTTCATCACGAACTACTTTCTTTTAAATTTGGTTTTATAGTGATTTATTAAAATCTTATTTCGGTTATTCTAATTAATATGGAATGAAAGACGTCATGTCGCTTGGTTTATCTTGTTATTTGGTGGCGTGCATTGATAGGAAATTAGGTTTTTGAGTCGTCAACTTAATCTATATAGTTTATGAAATTCAAGGTTTACCACCTATTTACATTCCTCGTTTTAGGGCTTTTGATTGACCTAGCTGTTCAAGCCCAATATTGCATGCCTCGGTATAACTGTCGAAATACTACTCATTTCGATTTTGCTCTGATGAATGGTACGCGATATGTGACTACCCCAAATTGTTCATTTTCTGGAAATAATTTGGATGACAGGACGAGCGATACCTTGTTTATGGATCCTACAATAGGGGGGCTATTGGAAGCTAAAGTTTTTCGGTATCAGGATGTGGTTACAATGGTTTATGTGGATTGGAATAATGATAAAACCTTTACGGATGATGAAAGTTTACCTTTGGTCGGTTCATTTCAAGATCCCAGCGGGCATAAAGCCCAGATAATTGCACCAAGCGGTGTAGGGATAGGAACTTACAGAATGCGGTTGCAGTTAATAGCTGCTGACGAATATGCACTTGCCTTAGGAGGAGCCTGTATTCCCAATGCTTTTCATTACATCGATTTCTCTTTAACGCTTACAAATAATATTCCCAGTGGAGGAGGGGGATATTGCCAGGCTACATCCACTAATTATAACTGCGGCTATTATTGGATAAGTCGGGTAAATTCAGAAACAGATTTAGGTGCATTTAATAATTACTCGGGTTGCGCTGGGGGATACTCCGATTTTAGCAACCGCGAAATAAATTGGACTAGCGGTGAGGCCTATGTGATGGAAATTACCAATTATAGTTCCGGAACAGTAAATGTGCAAACCGATGTCTATGTCGACTGGAATGAAGATTTGGATTTTTCCGATCCCGGTGAACACTACCCTGGCGGACCAAATAATGGGGTTGCTACGGTTGCAATAGTTGTGCCGCCAAATGTTTCTGCAGGTAAAAAAAGGTTACGAGTCTTTGCCCAATTAGGCCCCGGTGTGCCGAGTGCTTGTGCAACGGTTCCCAGTGGAGAAGTAGAAGATTATACTGTTAATCTGAACTCCTCATTAAATCCCCCACCAAGTTGTGTACTTCGATCTACTTACATTCCTGCGCATTTATCTTCAGGTCATTGTCTGAATGTAGACACTTTGTTTTGGGATCCTGTTGCTGACGCGGATAGCTATGATTTTTATTTGAAAAAATTTGGAGCTGCTACACGACTTATTGAAATAAACACCACGAATTCCTATGTTATAGTTCCCGCGGGATTGCTAGAGTATGCAACCACATATGAAATGCAAGCTTTAGCTAGAAATGCTAATGGTCCCGCTGTTAACTGCACCACATCCAGGTTTACAACCTCTGCAGAACCAGGTGATATCAATTTTTCACCAACAAATTTGGAATTATGTACGGGTGCTCAGCAGCAATTAAATGTAAATATAAACCCATCTAATGCAGGAGATTCCTATCTATGGAAAGATCCGGCAGGTATGTTGTCCTCTGTTTCTAGTTTAACGCCAGTTTTAACCGCCAAGGGTAAAGGGCTGAAAAGCCTAATGTTTATTTTGACAAATGCCAATGGATGTGTTAAAAGTGCGGAGTTTAATTTTGAAATTAACCCAACTCCAGAGGGATCGAACTTGCAAGATACATTGGGTAGTATTTGTGCTGGAGAAACTTTTGTTACAAGTGTAATTCCAAGTACCCCAGATGTTCTGAGTTCAGGGAATAATACCTTGGAAATATTTGACAGTATTATCGGAGATTTTGTGCCCTCTTCAATACCAATTGCATCAAATGGTCAAATTGCTATTCAACCTAATAGTTTTGGGCAATTTATCTATAGGGTCCACTTCCAACTGGGTGATTGCGAAAGTTATTCCCAGCAGCTTATGCTAAATTATTACCCCTCTCCAGCCGATCCAATTTTGAATCATCAGGGCTTAGTTGAGTTTTGTGAGAAGGATAATAAGGAATTAAGAGTTACCAATTATAGCACTGGATTAATTTGGAACACCGGCCGCCAGGGGCAGAATCACCCGCTATTGAATTCAGGTATTTATTCTGTTACCTACATGGCTTCTACTGGCTGTGTTAGCGAGGCTACAGAAGTTGAGGTTCTACTTAAGGAGAGTCCAGATTTTCCAATAGTGAAAGTTGTAGGTAACTCCTTTTGCGAGGGTACACCCGTAAAGCTTACCACGCAGCAAACCAATGCTACCAAGGTGTGGTTTAACGGCTCTGACTCAGATAGCATAGAAGTTAGCACAAGCGGTAAATATGAAGTGACTTTTAGATTGCCGAATGGCTGTTCAACTTCAGCTTTTTCCCCTCAAATTACCTTTCAACCGGCTCCAGAAGAGCCAATTATACATGCAATTAAGCCTCTGCCGCTTTGTGATGGCGATAGTGTAATTGTGTTCAACCAGAGTAATTTTCCAGTTGCCTGGAGCAATGGTGCAACGGGAGATCGAATTGTAATTTTAGATGATACCGAGATCTACGCCCTCAATGAGAATGGACAATGTGCCAGTGAGAGTGAAAGGATTCTTGTTCGCTTTGGCGAAGTTCCTGCTGCTCCTCAAATAGAGGCTCTTAACCAAGCACCCTATTGCGCAGGAACAACCGTTAGATTAAAAGAAACTAATGGACTGGTTGTTAAATGGCCAGATGGTACTTTCTCAAACGAATTTTTGGTTTTTGAAGACGCTTCATCCATCAGGGCACAGGCTATAAGTACTGAAGGATGTATTGCCAACTCAAACAACTTGTCGGTTGAGTTTAATCCAGT
>JBMYJC010000082.1:0-7369 GCA_049594055.1 Luteibaculum sp.
TTACAGGTACTGGCGTAAAGGCGGTTCAGCAATTGGAAGCAGAGGAAAATGGAGAAAAAACCGAGATGGCCTATCCATACGCTATCCACAGAAATTGCATTCCCCATTGTGATGTATTCCTGGAAAATGGTTACACCAAGGAGGAAATGAAATTGGTGAATGAAACCATGAAGATCCTGGGTGATAATAGCATAAAAGTTACTGCCACCGCGGTTAGAGTCCCTGTAGTTGGAGGCCATTCGGAAAGCGTGAACATAACTACAGAGAAGCCTTTTGAACTGCCTGCGGTACGCAAATTACTGAGTGAAACCCGCGGTGTAACTTTACAGGATAATACAGAAGTGAATGTTTACCCAATGCCTTTAACCAGTAAGGGTAAAAATGATGTGTTTGTAGGACGTGTGCGAAGAGATAACACCATGCCAAATAGTCTAAACCTTTGGATTGTTGCTGACAACCTTCGTAAAGGCGCAGCTACCAATGCGGTGCAAATTGCAGAGCTTTTAATTAAAAAGCACTTGGTTTAGTACCTGTTTACTTAAAGACCTTTTTCTGGAAAATAACTAGCAGGGCAACGCCAACACTAATGGCACTGTCTGCAATGTTAAATATGGGGCGGAAGAAAATAAAATCTTGTCCTCCAACCATAGGTACCCAAGAGGGCCAAGTGCTTTCTATAAGGGGGAAATAAAGCATATCAACCACCTTACCTTGTAGCCAGGTTCCATACGCACCCCCTTCTGGAAACAGGGTAGCTAGCTGGTATGGCGTGGAGGCAGAAAAAATTACCCCGTAAAAAATGCTGTCAATTAAGTTGCCCAAAGCACCAGCCAGAATAAGCGAAAGAGAGATGTTTAGGGCTTTGTTTTTCCTGTTTTCCTTTCTGAAAAACAGATAGTATCCTAAACCTACAATTGCCACCATTCTAAAAACAGTGAGGGCAATTTTACCAAAAGAACCCCCAAACTCCAGGCCAAAGGCCATGCCGGGGTTCTCAATAAAATGGATATAAAACCAATCACCAGCTACCGAGATGCTCTCGTTGTAGTGCATGTTTAGCTTTACCCAAAACTTGCTGATTTGGTCAATCAGCAAAATCAGAAAAACAATAATTAAGGATAGCCTCACACTAGTTCTGCTGCATGCTATTTTTAGCCTCAATACTAAGGGTAGCGTGGGGCACCAAACGCAGGCGCTCCTTTTGGATTAGCTTACCTGTTGCCCGGCAAATTCCATAGGTCTTGTTCTCAATACGGATTAAGGCATCGCGTAAGCTTTTGATAAACTTCTCTTGCCTAACAGCCAATTGAGCCACCTCTTCGCGGCTTAAACTGTCAGATCCATCTTCCATCATTTTAAATGAGGGAGAGGTATCATCTGTTCCGTTATTATTATTGGATAGCTGCTCTTTAAGCAATTCCAAATCATTCTTGGCTTCCTCCAGCTTATTTTGGATAAGTGCTCGGAATTCCGCTAACTCCTCATCAGAATATCGAATCAATTCTGCCATACTAAATTGTTTTTTCGAGTTGTAATCTGGAGCTAAGTCCTTCTTCTAACTCAACATCTACTGCGTTTTCGGCTTGTAAATTAGAGACCAACTCCAGTTTGTCTGCCAAAACTTCGGTGCAAATGTAGTCTTTATTAGTCTTTATTGCTTCTGACAGACGGCCGCTGTCTTGGATTTTTATTTGAATTCTATCGGTTACTTCCAGGCCTTGCTCTTTCCTGAAATTTTGAATTCTATTCACCAATTCTCTCGCCAGGCCTTCATTTAAAAGATCCTCATTAAGCTCTAGATCCAGAGCAACGGTGATTCCATTTTCTGAAGCCACCTTCCATCCCGGGATATCCTTGGTGCTTATTTCCACATCTTCCACACTTATGGACGTAGGCAGATCGTCAATTATTATGTCCAGGCTACCGGCCTTTTCTAGTTCTGCTATGTCTGTTTGCCCTAATTGCTGTATAGCGGCTGCAGCAGCTTTCATCTTCTTACCAAAAAGAGGGCCTAATCGCTTAAAGTTGGGTTTGATGTCTTTAACAAAAACCGAATCATCCTTAATTAACTCCAGCGACTTCAGGTTTACTTCTGTTAGGATAAGATCCTCCACCTGCAATATTTGCTTTTCAACCTCCTCGTTTAATACAGGAATCATGGCTTTTGCCAGAGGTTGACGCACGCGAATATTTTCTTGCTTTCTGATGCTAAGAATTATGGAGCAGATATTCTGGGCTCTATCCATCCTTTCTTCCAGGCCTTTATTTATGGCTGCAGCATCCACTGCAGGGAAATCACTTAAATGCACAGAATCATCTTTTTGCATTAGGTTTTGGAAGAGCTCATCCATGTAAAAAGGTGCAATTGGAGCCGCTATTTGAGAAACCTCCAAAAGACATTGGTAAAGCGTTTGGTAGGCTGCTTTTTTGTCTTCGCCATATTCGCCACGCCAAAAGCGTTTCCGGCATAAGCGCACATACCAGTTGGATAAGTCGTTTACAACAAAGTCTTGAATTAACCTTGCGGCTCTGGTAGGTTCATACTGGTCGTAAGAAGCCGCCACCTCATGTTTTAAAGTATTGAGTTTTGAGATTACCCACCGGTCTATTTCTGGTCTATGTGCAAGCGGAATTTGATTTTCCTGAGGATTAAAGCCGTCCACGTTGGCGTACAAGGCAAAAAATCCATAGCTATTGTGTAAAGCTCTGAAGAATTTACGCTGTACTTCTAGGATCCCCTCTGCATCAAATTTCAGGTTATCCCAGGGTTGAGCGTTTGATATCATATACCAACGCGTGGCATCCGGACCGTATAAATCAAGGGTTTCAAAGGGGTCAACGGCATTGCCCAAACGTTTAGACATTTTCTGCCCTTCTTTGTCCAGCACCAAACCGTTAGAAACTACATTCTTGTACGCCACCTTCCCAAAAACCATGGTAGAGATTGCATGAAGGGTAAAAAACCAACCTCTTGTCTGGTCTACACCTTCCGCAATAAAGTCGGCAGGAAAAGCTTTGTTTTGATCTATTTCGGCCTTATTCTCAAAAGGATAATGTTGCTGGGCATAAGGCATAGACCCAGAATCGAACCAAACATCAATTAGGTCTTTTTCTCGGTACATCTTTTTGCCAGAAGCAGAAACCAGGATCAGGTCGTCCACCTTGTCTTTGTGAAGATCTACCTGGCTGTAATTGGATTCACTCATATCGCCCGGTTGAAAACCAGCGAGCGGATTATGGTTCATAAAACCAGCATTTACCGATTTTTCAAGCTCCTGTTTTAGCTGCTCTACAGAACTAATACAAATACTCTCGCTACCATCCTCTGTTCGCCAGATGGGAATTGGAATTCCCCAGTACCTGGAACGAGAAAGATTCCAGTCATTTAAGTTTTCCAACCAATTGCCAAAGCGACCTGTACCTGTGCTTTCGGGCTTCCAATTAATTTCTTTGTTCAGGGTTATTAGTTGGTCTTTAACCGCGGTAGTTTTAATAAACCAACTATCCAAAGGGTAATACAACACGGGCTTATCAGTGCGCCAACAAGGGCTATGCGCTCATCTACACTTAAGTAGTTGCTTAGGTTGGGTATTATTTCTTTTAGGCGCTCCTTCTGCGCCTGGAAATCCCGCTCTATTTCTTCCTCGCTTAAATAGGCCTCTTTAACAGCCTCTCCACCCAAACCAAAGAGCGAATCTTGAACCTGTTTTACAAAACGGCCTTTTAGATCTACCAAAGGAACAGGGTTTCCATCTTCGTTTAAAACCATCAGCGCAGGCACATTTGCTTGCTTGGCTACTTGCGCATCATCTGCACCAAAAGTTGGAGCAGTATGCACAATACCCGTTCCATCTTCTGTGGTAACAAAGTCACCGTGAATCACTTGAAATGCATTTTCAGCATTCTCTAGGGGTTGGCAGTATGGAAGGAGTTGTTCATAGCGAAGCCCAATTAAGTCTTGCCCGAGCAACTCTTTGGTTATCCAGAAAGGAATCTTTTTATCTTTTGATTTATCGTAGGCTGCAGGCTCTTCGCTTTGCTTGTACTTTCCGCTGAAAACCTTATTCACTAAGTCCTTTGCAACAACCGCTTTAAGGGGTTCCCCTGTGTATTGGTTATAGCTATTCACCACTGTGTAAGTAATCTTCTTTCCAACGGTGAGTGCTGTGTTGGATGGAAGCGTCCAGGGAGTTGTTGTCCAGGCCAATAGGAAAAGGTCATTTTCCCCTATTTTTTCAGGATTTAGCACCTTAAACTGTGCAGTGATAGAGGTATCCTTAACATCCTTGTAACAACCGGGTTGATTGAGCTCGTGGGAGCTCAAGCCAGTTCCTGCTGCTGGCGAGTAGGGCTGTATGGTATAACCCTTGTAGATTAAACCCTTGTCAAACAATTGTCCCAAAAGCCACCAAACCGTCTCCATGTACTTGGGGCTGTAGGTAACATAGGGGTTATCCATATCCACCCAGTAACCCATTTGATCTGTGAGTTTGGCCCAGATGTCTGTGTAGCGCATAACCGCTTTCTTGCAGGCGGCATTGTATTCACTAACCGATATGGTTTTGCCGATATCGTCTTTGGTAATCCCAAGCTCTTTTTCTACACCTAATTCTACTGGTAGCCCATGGGTGTCCCAACCCGCCTTGCGTTTTACCTCAAAGCCTTGTAGCGTTTTGTAGCGGCAAAAGATGTCCTTAATTGTTCTGGAAAGCACATGGTGTATCCCGGGAAGTCCGTTGGCAGACGGGGGGCCCTCGTAAAATACGTAGGGTTGCTTACCCTTTCTTAGCTCCTCTGAAGCTTTAAAAGTTCCCTTAGTTTTCCAGTTGTGCAGGACACCAGCCGCAATTTCCGGGAGGTTTAGGGAAGAAAATTCCTTGAATTTTTGGGACATTCTTGGCAAAATTTTAAGTCCGCAAAGATACTAAGATGCGCTAAACCTTAAGGGCGACTATATTTTTGAAAAGTGCGATGAATTCTGCTGTGCTGTGTCTCAATTTCCAGCAGGTAAATTCCCTCTTCAAGATGTTCAAGATTTAATCGTGTGGGTAAGTTGGAATTCATATCCAACGATTTTAATTCTACTTGCTGCCCCTGCAAATTGTAGCATTTAATCCCATCCACCCGTATGGATGGGTCTGAGCTATTTATGGAGATTTCATCCGCCGCAGGATTGGGGTATAGTGTTACAATTTGATCGGTAAGTGCGCCTGGGCCGTTTAATTGAACAAAGCTTACTGCAAAATCTTTGTTGGGATCGAAGCTTAATTGTTGGGGGAAAAAATCAAGCGCTAAATCAACTTCCGTTACCTTTTCTGCGATATCTAAGGTAATCAGCGTATCCATCCCAGCACCTTGCAAGCCCAATGGCAACCTCACGTGGAATAGGTTCTCGCTTCCATCCACTGCCTCCTGTTCCACCCGGATATAGAGTCTTCCCCCTGAATAATTCCACGAATACGAGAGTTTAGGATAGGAAGATCCGTATATCCACCCCTCAAAAAATAGATCTAGATTTTCACCAGAAGTTGTTTCAAGGCTATTTTTTAGCGCTTCAGTTGTAGCGAATCCAGGCTTTTTATAGTCTTCAATATAGTTCCGAAGCCCCTGGAAAAAGTTTTGGTCACCCAAATGCTTTCTAAGCATATGCAGGACCATGGCTCCTTTTCGATAGGTGAGGGCCCCGTTAAACAGCCGTCCGAGGTTAAGGGTGTCTCGCACATAAACGGATCCAGAGCTGGTTTGTAAAGTGGTGGTTCTTAGTTTACTTAAAAAGCTATTAAAATCCTCTTTGGAAGAAAAGCGCTCCCTTGTAAGGGCATTTACGTAGGTGGCAAAGCCTTCATTAAGCCATAAATCTTGCCAGGTATTACAGGTAATTAAATCTCCAAACCATTGGTGGGCAAGCTCGTGGGCCACCAAATCGAAATTGAAGTTTTTCATAAAACTCATGGTCTGATGTTCAATCCCTCCTGGCCAATTAAACTCTGCATGCCCATATTTTTCCTGGGCATAAGGATAAGGGCCAAACAGGGAGTCCATATACTGCAAGAATTCTACGGTGGTGTCAATTTCACTTTGGACGGAGGCCGTTAGATTCTCCGGGTAAACCAGGTTTTGAATCGGAACCATTTGGTTTCCCAATGCTGCGTTCACAGTGTACTCTGTGTAATTGGTAGCGGCAATGGCCACCAAGTAGTATACGATTGGAAATTTATGCTCCCAAACTTCGGTCCTCTGTCCATTTAGAAGTAAAGACTGGGTAAGCAAACCATTACTAGCGCTGCGATATTCTTGCGGCAGGTGGACACAAATTTTAAGGCTGTCTATCTTGTAATTTAACTGTTGAACACAAGGCCACCAGTCTTTTGCTCCGTAAGGCTCAGAAAGCGTCCAGATGATAGGCACTGCGTTGTGTTGATCTAGTACATAGCTACCAAAGCCCTGGTCATCTGGAATGCCACGGTAAAAAATCTTGAATTCATAGGTCTGACCTGGGGTAAAATCGGCTGAGATGTTTATTCGGTCATTGGTGTGCTGGAATGGAGTTTTTTGCCCGTTTATGAGGATAGAGTCTACGTTAAGGGCATTGCTTAAATCAAAATAAAAGGATTTGGATGCCTCAAGAAATTCTATTTGATGGAGAACCCAACCAGAGATCTCCCCTGTAGAAAAATCAAGGAACCAATCTGTTTCAAGGTAATTTTCCTTGAAGCCGGCTATGCTTAATTCCTTTTTGAAATGGCTATGCTTACCCGGGCCACTTAATAGCAGCTTTTTAGCAGACTCGCAGGAAACAACCTCAGGTTGCCCCATAGCCAGGAGGGAGATACAAAAACTTAACACAAGTCCAAGACCCTTGCTGATAGGGCGAAGGCCTGGTAGATTGAAATTGGCGTGACTGCTCTCAAATCCCTGCCTGATTTTACTCATCACGTTGATGCTGCTTTTGATTCTATTTTGTTCTATCCACATTAACAATTCGGTCATGAATATTCATTCCAATAACGCATCTAATATCCTTTCATTTCCAGTTGTAATTCATCAAACCAACAACGCATATTATTTGAAAATAGGGAATGAAAAGAGTCATCCAGAAGATTTTAACATCATTATTGAGGATGGTAAACTTGTCATAGAAGCAAGGGGCCGGGTTTCCAAAAAATTGAGGAACAAGATATACAGCTCTTTTCTACACACCGCAAAAGGTCAAATGGTGGTTCCGCCTAAAAAACAAAGTTCTAAAAGTCCGTTAAAAAGCGCTGTTGGATTAATTAAAAGCCTCCTTTTTTAATAATAAATGCTGTAAAAGCAGTAAATTATAGGCTTAACCCTAAAACATTAAAAATGGATAAAATAACAAGCGTTG
>JBMYJC010000083.1:0-7283 GCA_049594055.1 Luteibaculum sp.
TACACGATGGGTGGCTTGTGGGTGGACTACAACCTGATGACAACGGTGCCAGGGTTGTATGCCGCAGGGGAAGCGAATTTCTCAGACCACGGAGCTAACCGATTAGGCGCCTCAGCACTTATGCAAGGCTTGGCAGACGGTTATTTTGTAATTCCCTACACCATTGGAGAATACTTGTCTCAGGATATTAGGACAGGGTCAATATCTACTAATACGCCAGAGTTTGACGAGGCCGAAAAATCAGTAAAAGACCGCATAAATAAGCTGGTAAACAATAAGGGAACTAAAACTGTAGATTACTTCCACAAGCAATTGGGCAAAATTATGTGGGATAAGTGTGGTATGGCGCGTAATGCAGAAGGCTTAACCCAGGCTATTGAGGAAATTAAAACCCTTAGAGAGCAATTCTGGAAGGATGTGCGCGTTCCCGGTTCTGCCGATGAATACAACCAGGAGTTAGAGAAAGCAGGAAGAGTGGCCGATTTCCTGGAGTTGGGCGAGCTGATGTGTAGAGATGCTTTGATGAGAAATGAAAGCTGTGGTGGACATTTTAGAGAGGAGTATCAAACCGAGGAAGGTGAGGCACTAAGAGATGACGAGAACTTCACCTTTGTTGGCGCATGGGAATTCCAGGAATCTGGAGAGCCTACGCTTCATAAAGAAGCCCTAACTTTTGAAAATGTTGAATTAAAACAGAGGTCATATAAGTAAGGTTAAATCGTTGAATAATAGCGATTTATACAAACTTTAATTCTGAAAATTATGAAACTGAACTTAAAAATATGGCGCCAAAAAGGTCCGGATAAAGAGGGCCAAATGGTGGATTATAAAGTAGATAATATCAGTCCAGACATGTCTTTTTTGGAGATGTTGGATGTGTTAAACTCTGAATTGATTGAAAAAGGAGAAGAGCCCGTTGTATTTGATCACGATTGCCGTGAGGGAATCTGCGGTAGTTGTTCTTTATTTATCAATGGGGAGGCTCATGGTCCCAGTAGAGGAATTACCACCTGCCAGTTGCACATGCGCTCGTTTAAAGATGGAGATACCATTTACATTGAGCCATGGAGAGCAAAAGCTTTTCCCGTTATAAAGGATCTTTCTGTAGATCGAAGCGCATTCGACCGCATTATGAGTTCGGGTGGATTTGTTTCTGTAAATACTTCCGGAAATACCATTGACGCCAATGCAATTCCTATCCAAAAGGAGAATGCAGACATGGCTTTTGATGCAGCTACCTGTATCGGTTGCGGTGCTTGTGTAGCAAGTTGTAAAAATGCATCTGCCATGCTTTTTGTGGGGGCCAAGGTTTCCCAATTAGATCTGCTTCCTCAAGGTCAGGTAGAATCCAAAGAGCGTGTACTTAAAATGGTAGACCAAATGGATGCAGAAGGTTTTGGAAACTGCACCAATACGGGAGCTTGCGAGGTAGAATGTCCTAAAGGGATTTCTCTGGAGCATATTGCCCGCATGAACCGCGTTTACCTGCAAGCAAGTACAAAAGGAAATTAATCCAGCGAAAGCAATCATCCGTACTTACGGATTAAAAAATTTTCCATGTTAGCTAGTTCTGTTGCCGTACACAGTAAGCTACCGCATGTTGGCCAAACCATCTTTTCTAAGATGTCAGCTATGGCTCAGCAATTTGGTGCTATTAATCTTTCTCAAGGTTTTCCGGACTTCCCCATCGATCCGGCTCTAAGCTTTGAGGTGGCTAACTACATGGCTACCTTGCATAACCAATACGCTCCCAGTAACGGCACTGAAGAATTGCGTACATCGGTTTCGGCTTTAATACGGGATATGTACGGCCAGAGCTATGATCCCAAAACTGAGATTTTAATAACCGCGGGGGCAACACAAGCTATCCAGTCTACTATTCAGGCACTGGTAAAAGAGGGCGATGAAGTACTATTGTTTACTCCTGCCTATGATTGTTATGCTCCTTTAGTGGAATTATCGGGGGCGACACCGGTATACTGCCAGTTAAAATTTCCGGATTACAGTATAGATTGGAATGAGTGTAAGCGCCTGCTAAACAGAAGAACAAAGCTCATTATTCTCAACTCGCCACATAATCCTTCAGGTAGAGCAATTGGAGCAAAAGATGTTGACGAGTTAATAAAGATTACGGAGGGGACGGATATTATCATTCTTTCTGATGAGGTGTACCACAATGTGGTATTTGACGGGAGAAAAAACTACTCCTTAAGTGCGGTTCCAAAGTTGGCCGAGCGTAGCATTATTGTTGGCTCATTGAGCAAGATGCTGCACGTTACCGGTTGGAAGTTGGGCTATTGCTTAGCTCCTAAAGTGCTTTTAACTGAGATCTCTAAAATTCATCAGTACACCGTATTTTCTGTAAACACTCCTATGCAATTGGGTGTAGCGTCTTACATGGAAAAAAATAGAGCTAAGATTTTAACCGCGGCTAGCCTTTACCAGTCAAAAAGAGACGTTTTCTTGAATGCAATCAAAGGTGGAAAATTTAAAGCGCTGCCCTGCCACGGAAGCTACTTCTGTCTTCTTGATTACAGCGAGGTTAGCGATCTGGAAGATGTTGAATTTACAGAGTGGTTGGTGGAAAATCACGGGGTATCTACTATTCCGCTTTCGGTATTTTACAACAAACCAGAGCAGAACAAGGTAATTCGTGTGTGCTTTGCCAAAGGCGATGATATTTTGTTAGCTGCGGCAAACAAACTGAATGCGCTTTAAGCATGGCTAAAGACCTGAAAATTAGCATCCTGCAGCTTGACATTGCTTGGCATGATCCTGAAAAAAATTTTCAGCGTGTTCTAGACCTCAGTGCCAATTTAGATACCGATATTCTGGTTTTGCCCGAGATGTACAGCACTGGTTTTACCATGGAAGCAGAAAAATTTTCAGAGGATCTGCTTACTCAGTCGCGTGAATTTTTGTCGCAATTGGCCAAAAAGAGAAACTGTTTGGTTATCGCTTCTTGCATTCAGAAAAATGAAGGCAAGTACTACAATGCCCTTTACACCGCCTTTCCAGATGGCCAGCAATATAGATACAACAAGAAGCACCTGTTTTCTTTTGCTAACGAGCCTAAACACTACAGTCCTGGTGGAGAAAAATTAATGGTAAACTACCAGGGCTGGCAGATAAATCCTCTGGTTTGTTACGATTTGCGCTTTCCGGTTTTTTGCCGCTCAACAGCCCTACAACGTTTTGATATTCAAGTGTTTGTAGCCAATTGGCCTAAGGCAAGAGTATCCGCCTGGGAAACGCTTTTAAAGGCACGTGCCATAGAGAACCAGTGTTTTGTTGTTGGGGTAAACCGTTGTGGAGAGGATGGAAACGGAATTGAATACAATGGGAAATCGGTGGTGATTGATCCTTACGGGAATCCAATATGCTCTTGTGAGGATAGTAAGGAGGAAGTACAGTCCTGTACCATTCAATACGATGACCTGCAGGCATTCCGGAAAAAGTTTCCTGTTTTGGAAGACGCGGATCCCTTTACTCTACTTTAATATTCCAATCTATTTCTAAATCCCAATTGGCCCTAACCTCAATGGGATCGGGGTATTTAAATACACTTTCGGGTAATTTTTTATCGTAAATAGATCCTGGACTAAATTTTCCATTGCCATCGGTATCTACTACGAGGTACAACTCCAGCTTGGATGGGTTTAAATAGTCTATTTTTAATTTTCCCTTGTTAGCTGGATACTTTTTTAATTTTTCTTTCACCCCAAGTAGGATAAAGCAGTTTTCATAATTGAGGGAATCATTAATCAGGTTTAGAGAAAAGGACCCATAATTTTCTGCCGCTCCAATTTGGTAGTTCAATTTTAAGCTGTCTACCGAGCTTCTGTACAAGCCCCTATTTTCCACCCCAGAATTAACGCGCACCTGAGACTCTAATTTGCTGGGGAGCTTAGATAGAAATAGGTTACTCCTTTGCTTGCTTCTATATGCCGTTGCCTGGGTTCCCAAACTGTCTTCCCCTAAAAAATACCGGATTAAAAAGCTGTCTTTTGCCAGAGGCTCTGGGTAAATCAATTGCAATGAATCGCCTGGTTTATCCGGCACCGTACTTTTAGCTAGGCTTACCAAGGTGTCGTTTTCGTCTTCCTTAATGGGAAATGGATAAAAAACCAGGGTGTCATTAAAGCCCTTGTCCTGAACGAATAAGCGTAAAGAATCTGCCTCTTGTTTTTCCCGGAACCAAACTACAGAGCTGTCTTCAAAATGATCCTGAAAGGCAATGCCCTCGCCCCTTATTTCAAATTCGGAGGATCGCGGAAAAGCATTGTACTCCAAAAGAATACGCTGGTTGTCGTACAGGCGGAATTTTGTGATAGCCATGGAGTCTGGAATCTCTGTGTAAAGCCGCATATCCAGGCTGTCAATGATTATGGAATCAGTTATAGGCTCCACCAATTCGGGTAAAAAGGCCAAGGCTTCTGTTTTTGACCACTTTTTATCGGCATTATCATCCTTCCAGGCAAGAATATGATAGCGTGCCTGTTTTAAATACGGCAAAACAAAAACTCCCTCTTTGCTACGGGCAAAATACAGGGGTGGAGTATCTACCGGGAAACTATCTAAACTGCTTGGATACAAGCCAATGCTAATGTCACTGAGGATTTCGGTATTTTCTGCTTTAATGGTTTTTCCTACCACTCGGCCAGAATCTATGTATGCTCCTGTGCTAAAAACATAGAGGGGATTCTCCAGTAAGTTTCCCTCGTGCAGGTCTTTAATGCTTTCGCCAAAATTTATTGTGTAAGTAGTTTCTGCTTCCAGCGTATCTCTAAGCGATATTTTTAGTGTTTTACCGCGCAATTTAACCTTGGGGGGATATTTCAAAGGAGGACTTATTATCCAATCCTTTTCTGGATTTCCTAAGGTTATAAATTCATTGAATTCCAGTTCAATTTCCTTGGGAGCAATTTGGGTACTAAAATTTTCGGGTTGGCTCGAGATCACCTCTGGGCCCTCGCTATCTTCTTCTCCTCCGGTAGGACTTCCAATTTTGGCGCAGGCAGCCAACAATAAGACAGCAAACAGGAAAAGGATATGCTTATTCATGGTAATTAAGCGAAGTAGTTGCACAGTTCCTCCAGGTAATGCTTGTCGGTTTCATCAAAATGATTGAGTTGTTCTGAATCTACATCCAAAACAGCCCATACTTCACCCTTTTTAACCAGAGGAACCACAATTTCACTTTTGCTTTTGGAGGAGCAGGCAATGTGGCCCGGAAACTCGTCCACGTTTGGCACTATGAAGGTTTTTTTATCCTTCCAGGCACTTCCACAAACCCCTTTTCCAAGGTTTATTCTAGTGCATGCAACCGGGCCTTGAAATGGACCAAGAACCAATTGGTCGCCATCCACTAGGTAAAATCCAATCCACAGGAAGCCAAAAAATTCCTTTAATGCGGCACTTGCATTAGCCAAATTGGCCACGGTGTTTTTCTCGCCTTCAATCAGGGCTTTTATTTGTTGGAGGCAACTTTCGTACTTCTCCTTTTTAGATAGTGCTTGATCTATTATTAGGTCCTCTGCCATGGCCGCAAAGTTAGTTTTTAGATTTAAGCTCGGGCCAGGGTAAAAACAGAGATTTCACAGCTTTTAGGTAAACAGTCCATCAAGCTATTCAAGGTGGCTCCAGTGGTTAAAACATCATCAACTATCAACAGCTTTTTGGGAGGATCATTTCTTAATTGGAATAATTGTTTTCCCGCCATGTGTCTTTTTAGGCGGTTTCTATGCGTTTGAGATTTATTGTAGTGCGTGCGTTCAATTATTCCAAGGGCACAATCAACTTGGATTTTTTCGGCAAGTCGCACAGCAATTTCCTGGGCCTGATTATAACCTCGTAAAGCCAGTTTTTTTGGGTGGAGAGGAACCGGAATTATGGCATTGGGCTTGCCGTAGGTTTCAAAAACCGGTGAAAAGTCAATGGGCTTCAAAAGAGGTTCCACAATATCACGGGCATTTTGATATTTAAGAGCGTGTAAAACTTTTTGGGAAAATCCTCCAGAATAGAACTCCATGAGGCTATATCCCCACGAAATTTGAGGTCGAAAGCGAAATACTTTTGCAGTGGGGTTGTTGTATGAGGGTGGAAATCCGCTTATTGGTAAATTGCGCTCGCATGCGAGGCATAAGTGCTTCTCGTTTTGATGCAGCGGACTTGCACAAACGAAGCAGATTTTGGGAAAAACTAAATGTAATAAGGACTTAAACATCTGATTGCTAGCGAACTAAAAGGTAAAAGAAATTTATGAATCAGGACCAGAAAAATTGGAATTGGAAAGAGATCCCACCCCGGGAAAAACTTTACTTAGGTGTAATAGCTGCCTTGGTGGTGGTTTGTGCTTTTCTAGCCTGGCAGTATTTTGAAAATAAAACTACCGTCCAAAACATAAGCCTGTATAATGACAGCCTGGAACAAGACAAAGAAGCTTTAAACCAGGAACTGGACGAGATGTTGGCTCAGTATAATGAGTTGGAGACCGATAATAAGGAGTTGCAATCTGAGATTCTAAACCAGAAAGACCGAATTGAAGAGCTGCAGAAGGAAATAGAGAAAAGCAAAGGAAATATTGCCCTGATAAGAAAGTATAAAAAAGAGGTTGGTACCCTCCGCACCATCATGAAAGGCTATGTGGTAACTATTGATTCCTTGAATACGCTAAATCAGAATTTGATGTATGAGAATACCAGCATTAAACGCGAGCTTTCTTCCACCCGTGATGACAACCAGCGACTTTCCACCCAGAAAAAGGACCTTGAAAACATTGTAAAAAAGGCTTCTGTACTCACAGCCAGAAACCTCTTGTTTGAGGGAATAAGATTGCGCAATAATGGAAAACAGGTGGAAACCAATAGAGCAAATAAAGTGGAGCTGCTAAAAACCTGCTTTACCCTAGAAGAAAATGTAACCACCAAACCGGGGAGGAAGAACATTTACATGGTAATTAGCGATAGTGACGGCAACGTAATGTATCCCAAACAAAGCGACACGGATGGAGAAGCTCCACCGCAATTCACGGCCTTAAGAGAAATTGAATATTTAAACCGGGAAATGGAAGTTTGTATATATGCCAACCTGGAAGGCGAGGAGCTTCCAGAAGGAGATTACTCTGTTAAATTAATTGAAGCTGGAGAAACTATTGGAAAGGCTACCACTAGCTTTAAATAACTTCGCCCCATGAAAACTGCTTGTACTAAATTTTTCTTACCATTTGTTATCCTGCTAATCACCCTGTCTTCATGTGTATCTGGACGCAAGCACCAGGAGTT